>CAZQUC010000039.1:0-16753 GCA_964596095.1 uncultured Enterobacteriaceae bacterium | reverse complement strand
GCGTCCCCGCGAAGCGCTGGTCCTGCCAAACCATCCTCCAAGACCCGTGGGGACGCTCGTCCGCCAAATTCCCATGGCCCCTCCGGGCACTCCTTCGAATATCCATAAATTAAGGGATATTAAATAATTTTTCTTGCAAACAAGAACGCTCTGTGGCTTAATGAGCGTGTTCCATCTTTTGGCAACTACCCATTGTCTATGACCGCCGCTCCAACCGCCCCTCACTCACGCGCCGCCTATCTCTTTGCGGAGAAAATCAACTTGCAGGATCCTGCAATGGGCGAGTTCTATGTGACCTATTTGCGTGGCTTGACTCACAAACTCAACAACCTGCTGGCGGTTTTCCAGGGATTTTCCAGTCTCTTGTTGATGAACGAGACGCTGGATGCCTCCGGGCGCGAAAGCCTCGGCCACATGAAGGCCGCCGCGCAGAACGGCCAGAAACTCAGTGAACGCATCGTGCCCTCCGGCGGCTGCGCCCGCTTGACGACCCAGCGGGTGGTGTTGGGTGAAATCCTGCCTTTGCTCGACCGCGCGTTGCGCGAACCCAGCCAAAAGCTGGACGTGCCCTTTGAGCTGCGCGCGGATCCCAGCCTGCCCGCGATCGACATCGATCAAGCGCGTTTCAAAGACATCCTTACCGAACTTCTGAAAAACGCCGCCGAAGCCACCAAAGAAGCCGGCGGCGGTGAAGTGGTCATGGAAGTTTATGCGCCCGGACGCTCGCCCGAAGGCGGTGAGGGGCGCATCGATATTTTCATCCACAATCCCGGGCGCATCCGCGAGGACAAATTTCCCGACATCTTCAAACCCTTCGTCAGCAGCAAGGACGGCAGCCATTTCGGCCTCGGCCTCACCTTGGCCTCCAATCTGGCCCATCAAATGAATATGACACTCGGGGTCAAAAGCGAAAACGACCGCACCACGCTCTGGCTGAGTGTGCCCGTCGCCCCCTGACGAGTAGAGGCCGCTCCTCGCGAGTCGCTTTTTGGAGTGCGGTTGGCTTGCCTCCGCTTTCCCTCCTCGCCGGCTTGCCGGTGAGGGGACGGGCGTAAAAACGGGATCTTGATGGCATCGCTGGAGGAGTGGCATCCACCGAAGGGCCCCCAAAGCGGAGGCAAACCACCAGCGGCAGTGCTGGGGATCTAATCAAAGCCCCCACCGGCAACCGGGTTGTCGCTTCCCTGGAGGACATGGAAGCCGCCCTCGAGTGTGAATTGCGTCCCCTCCCGCAGAGTTCATTCAGGACCTCAGCGCTGTCCTCTTTTCCTTTTCCTGTTGCAGGGCTCATCCTCCAGCTTGCCCCTCCTTCCCCCCATTCTCCGATTCACTCACTATTTTTTCCGAAGAACCAAATTCAGCCTGAAAAGCTCTCCCCTCTCACGGCTCCAATATCAACGGCCGCAGACGCTCACGGTCTTCGTCGGTGAGGCGCGGGGAATGCTGAATCCAGTCGCGGGCGGCGGGGCGGTCGGCGTCGGCCCAAGTGCGGAGACTGTTGTGGAGTTGTTGGAGGCGGGTCTGAGGTGAACCGATGACGGCGGCCCATTCCGCGGCGGCTTCGGGATCGCTGTCAGCGAGGTGGGAGGTAAACCCCGTGATGGCCGCATCGCGGGTGGCCCCGGCGGGCAGATCGGTGAGCCAGGCGCTGGTGGCTTCGGGATCAGTCTGAGCCCAGATGCCGGCCACTTGCTGGGCGGCTTGGGCGCGCTCCGCGTCTTCGGGCAGGCGGGTCAACTGGGTGGCAACGGCGGCGGCTTGATCCGACGGCGTTCTCCCAGCCAGGCCTTGGAAAAGCTCGCCGGCTTGATCCGAAGGAGCGCTGGTGGCGTAAGCGAGCGCGGCCGCGAAATCCTTTTCCGCCAGCAAGCGGCTGGCATTGACGAGAGCCGAGGCGCGGATGTCCGCCGGCAAATCTTTGGCCCACGTCAACGCTTTTTCCGGCTCGGTCTGGGCCCATCCTTGGGCGATGTCTCCGGCGATGCGTATGCGGCCGGGCAGGTCTTTCCGCTGAAGGAGTTGACGCGCGGCCTCCTCCGCATCGACGTGAGAGAGGACCTGGAAGGCTTCGTGGGTGACATCTTCACGCTGGTTTTCGGGCAGGGTATCGATCCAATCGAAAGCGGCCGCGGGATTTTGCTTCACCATGGCGCGGACAAGGGGGGAGGCCAGACCGCCCACGGCCAATGGTTCGTTTTCTTGCCTGAGCGCATGGAAGAAATCGGTGGCCGCGACGAGATCCTGGTCGGCCCATGTATTGAAAACGAGTTGGGCAAATTCGTTGGCGTCTTCCCCCTCGAAGGCTTGGCGCAGGGCGGTGGCGGGATCTTCCTTGGCCAGATGCTGCACGAACCCGCCCAGCAACTCGAGCCCGCCAAAAAAGCCCATCGAATCGCTGTTGAAGAACTGATCGTCGAAACTCTTCTTCAAGGCCTGCGCCATCTCCGGCCAGCGTTCTTTGGGCAAGCGTTCCAAGAACGCCTGCCAGGCGGTCCGGCGCTCGCCGGGATCGGAAAGCCGGCGCAGCGCGCGCAAGGATTCGAGCAAACTCTCCCCCAGTGGGATTTCCTGCGCGAAGGCCACGCCTCTCCGATACGACGCCTCACGGACCGCGGCGGCGGCTTCAGCGGGGGCGGTGGGTGGCGCCGGTGCGGTGGCTGGTGGCGAGGCCATCGGAGGCGCCGGGAGGGCTCGTGACACCGCCACCCACCAGCCCACGGCGGCGCCCGCGCCCACTCCCACCGTCAGGCACAGGAGCATCCACGGCCAGGCCGCGCGCGGGGGAAACGGACGTTTCGTCATGCGGGATGATGCCATCGGAGGGAAAAGCGGCCAAGTGGCAAGTGACGCCGGCTGCGCGGGCGTCACGGGAGCGGCGCGTCCGCTGAATCCGCCGTGGCCAAGACGCCGCGCCGGAGATAGGTTTTACGAATGAGATGGCCCCGGTGGATCTTCATCGTCTGGTTGGGAACCGCCTTGGCCGGGGTGGCGCAGGAATCCGTCCGCACCTGGACCAGCCATGATGGCCGCACGGTCGAGGCCGAGTTGACGGGCTTCGATGGCGTGAGCGTGCGCCTGCGGTTGCCCGACGGCGGGATCGCGACGGTGCCTCTCTCGCGGCTGTCCGCGGCCGACCAAGCGTATGCGCGGCAGCGGCGGCCGGAACCTTTCGCTCGGCCCAAGCCACCCGAGTTCGTGGGGGTGACGCCCCAACGGCTGGCGCTCGGGCCGGTCGCGAACGATCCCGCCACCGGGTTCTTCATCTGCCGCAGCCCGCATTTTCAGATCGACTCCCAAGTGGCGTTATCGCCCGTGATTCTCCGGGAGGTGGCCGCCTGTCTGGAGGCGGTGCTGGCGCTGTTCCAGACGCTGCCGTGGGACATCCGGCCCGCGCCGCCGCCGGACGGTCGCCACACGGTGACGTTCTTCGCCACGATGGAGGCGTATCAAGCGGCGGGCGGCCCGGCCGGCAGCGCGGGGGTGTATCACTCGTCCGGGCGGCGGCTGTTGATGCCGCTGGAAAGCCTGGGGTTGAAGGCCAATGGCGGGCGTTTCGAGAGAGGGGCGGATTACAAGCTCGATGTGCTGGTCCACGAGTTGTCCCATCAGATGATGCATTTCTGGCTGCGCCATCTGCCGCAATGGGTCATCGAGGGCATGGCGGAATATGTCCGCCTCCTGCCTTACCAAAACGGCCGCTTCCACCTCGCGGGCGCTTCCAAGGGGCTCCGGGACCATCTCGAATTCCGGAGGACGCGCGTGGTCGGGGGCCTGCCCGGCCCGTATCCGGTCGAAAAATTGTTCGCCATGGGCCGCGAGGAATGGGCCGAGGTGGTCGCCGGAGGCGGGCAGGCGGTGCAGAGTCTTTATCTGACTTCCTATCTGCTGGTTTATTACTTCATGCATCTGGATGGCCGCGGAGATGGGGAGCGGTTTATCCGCTATGTGCGGGCTTCCGCCGAGCCGGCGCGTCAACGCGAAGCCTACGAGAAAGCGCTGGAGGAGTTCAGGCGGAATGCCGAATCGCCCCACCCCGACGGCGAGTCATCCGCGAGCCAAGAGCGCCCGCGGCGGCCTCATCCGCCGCGCGAGCTTCTTTTTGGCAGGGCCGTCGAGGAACGACTCCGGCAACACCTGCAAATCCTCCTCGATGGCCGCAGCGAAGCCGCGCTCATGGAAGCCGTGCGCGCCGCCTATCTCCAATTCGGCCTCGACTAACCACCTACGCCTTGCTCCACCTCGCCGCCTCGTCGCGAGGCGTATTCATTAGAATTTTTACTAAAACGAAAAATTGAACAGAAAGCAAACAATTCTTTTTTCGCGATTTTGATATATTTTCAAAAAAATGAGATTTATTTTTGATTTTTGAAAACAGTGCGATTATCTAGGCGGCACGTCCATCACCCACCTATCGTGTCCCCACAATCGCTACTTCTTTGGTTTCTCCTCCTGGGTTCAATGACCGGTCTCTCCGGCGCTCCCACCGGCCTTCCGTCTTCCTCCGGCAAATTCCCGCGGCCACTGGAGCGGACGGAGTTGGCGTCATTGGCGACCGCGGCCTCCTCCCCGCTGTCGTCGATCATCAAAAATCTGGAAGATTCGGTCAGCGCGGGCTCCACGGTGGAATTCGACGCCTTTGTGCAAGCCGGCTGGCTGCTTGACCGGGTGACCGGTCCCAAGGGAGCTTTTGAAGAAATCGTGTCCGACGAAGTGCGGGCGGCCTTCCGGTCGGGCACGCTGGAATCCTGGAAAACCCGCAGCATGGCCTCGGAATATGCCGGCCAGCACTTTCGCTTTCTGCGCGTCATCGCGCGCCAAGGCCGCGCCGGCCTGCTCTTCCGTTCGGTTGGCGACAAAGGGCAGCTCGGCTTTTCCCTGCTGACCGTCGCCCAAGGCGCCGACGGCACTCTGGGCGCGGATGATGTGATGGCGCTCGGCACCGGCGAATTCGCCACCGACACGCTGCGGCGGAATTATCTCACCTTGGTGGCGTCGCTGGATCCGCAAGGCGAAATCGGCCATCGCGCCACCATTTACATCGACCACCTGCCGCAAGTGCTCGAATTCAACCACACCATGGGCCGGCGGGAGTATCAGGCCGCGCTGGCGTTGCATGAAAGCCTCCCCGCGGTGGTCCGCCAAGATCGCTCGATGTTGCTCGGCCGCCTGGAAGCCGCCGAACGCGTGTCCGTGGAGGAATACGCCGCGGCCTTCGCCGAGTGGCAGCGCCTGCACCCCGACCCGATGAGCCTGCCCCTCAAATCGGCGGACTTTTTCCTCACCACCGGACGCTACGTGGACGCCGAAAGCGTGTTGCGCCAATTGGATGCCGCCGTGGGCGGGGATCCCTACTTGAAGCAGCGGCTTGGCTCGTTGCGCCGCACCCAGCGCCATCTCGGCCTTCAACAAACTCCGCCTGAACCGGAGGCGCCGCACGAAACCACCGCGGCCGAAAAATCCACCAAACAAGGCGATTGATCGGAGCGGCCCGCGGAGCGATGCAATCGGTGTGAATGCGGATCTTTCAGCCCCGTCCGGCGCGCCCTCGGCATCCGGGCCGGCGTCCCCACCGACCTTGCCAGAGCCCGTGATCGAGCAGGGCTTGGCCTTTCACTGGTTGGGCCGGATTCCCTACGAGCGCGGCCTCGCCTTGCAGGAGGAAGTCGCCCGCCGGCGCCAAGCCGGGGAAGCCCCGGACACGATCCTGCTCCTGGAGCACGAGCCCGTTTACACCATCGGCCGCACCCCGGATAAAACGAGCCTGCGCGACGCCACGACCCTGCCGCATCCCGTGGTGGAAATCAGCCGCGGCGGGCAGGCGACCTATCACGGGCCGGGACAACTCGTCGGGTATCCCGTGCTCGACCTGAGCCGGCGCGGCCGCGATCTCCACCGCTACCTGCGCGCCCTGGAAGCCGCCCTGCTCGGCCTGTGTTTCCGCTTCGATCTCCACGCGGAACGCCGCGAATCGTTGACCGGCGTGTGGACCGGCGAGCGCAAACTCGCCTCCATCGGCGTCGGCGTGCGGCAATGGATCAGCCGGCACGGCTTCGCACTCAACGTCACCCCGGAATGCCTGCCCGGTTTTGCCGCCATCACCCCCTGCGGCCTCCCCGGCGTGGCCATGACCTGCCTCGCCACCGAAACCGGGCGCGCCCTCACCGTGCAGGAAGTGGCCGACATGGCGCGCGAGCCGCTGGCTCAAGCCCTCACCACCTTGCACGACCCGGCTCCCGAAGCACCCTGAAACCCAGCCCCACGCATCACACGAAGGCGACGAATTTCACGCATCATTGAAGCCATGCGGCCAAGGTCATTCGTGAAATTCGTGCCATTCGTGGTCCTCAACCCAACCATGAAGACACCCTTTTCAACCCGCACTCTCCGCGCCCTCGTCATGATCTCCGCCCTCTGGCTGGGCACGCTGGCCGGCCGCCTGCCGGCCGAAGTGGCGGACGCGCGACTGGGCGTCACCATGATCAATGTGCCGGCGGTGGATGAACTCGGCCCCGGCGAGCCGCGCACCCCGCTGGCCCGGCGCTTGGAGCTGTGGACCGCGCTCTGCGGCGGCCGCGAGCCCGCCTACATCCAGGACCAACTCTATCTTCCCACCCAGCGGCCCGACGATTTCAAAAGAGAGTTCGCCCGCTGGAAAGTCCGCTGGCAGGACTATCCCCACAAAGAGCGGCTTGAGATCAACGTCGCCATGTTCCCCGCCAAGGACGTCCGCCACGAGGAGCAGGATTTCGCGACCCGCAGCGACCGTTATGCGCGGCTCCTGCAAGGTGAATTCGACAGCCTGTTCGACACCGTGGCCGAAACCCTCGTGGCCGCAGGCTTCGGCCGCAGCCAGATCCGGCTCGCCCACGAGTTCAATCAATTCAACGTCAACGAAGTGGAGGATACGATCACCGGCGCGCTCGTGCCCCCCGGTCGCTTCGCGCACCTGGTGAATCCCGAAAGCGCCGCCAACATGCGGCACTTCCGCGAGGCCTGGATCCGCATTTGGACCCGCTTCATGAAAAAGGGGCGAACCCAGCGCCCGGGCGCGGCCTTCCAATGGGTGTGGAGCCCGCTCGTCGGCGACATCGCCTGGGATGCCACCGGCCGGCTGCCCTATGTCATTCGCGAAGGCACCTCCAAGGAAGCGAGCATCACCTCTCCCTGTTACCCCGGCGACGCGTATGTCGATATCATCGGGCCGGATTTTTACGAAGGCGGCGGCTTGTATTTTTACAACGCCTTTCATCCGGATGGCTCGCCGGCCGTGACGCCCGCCGAGATGGAGTTGAAACGCGAGCTATCCTGGCGCAAAGCCGTCGAAGGGAAAGTCTATAGCGAAGAGCCGGAACCCAAGCTGCTCTTCGACAAGTATCCGGGGTTGAATCATTACTACGACTTCGCCGTCTCTCGTCGCAAAGCATTCCGGCTCAGCGAATGGGGCGTCAGCGCGAAAATCTTCCCGAACATTCCCGGCCTGACACCCTCCGGAAAGGTCGTCGATCTCGGCATGAGTTCCGGCGACAATCCCGACTTCATCGCGCGGATGTATGAGTGGCTGAAAACCCATCCCCGCGCCACCTCGGCCTGCTATTTCGAGGGACCGTTCATGCCCTGGGAGCAATCGGACCACAGCCTGCTCGACTACGGCTGGGGCGTCGCCAATCCACTCAGCCGCGCGAAGTTCCGGGAGCTTTTCGTGGAGAAAGGCTTTGCGGGTGTTAAGTAGCGAGCCACCGGCTCAGTCCTCATGTCCCTCCAGGTTGAGACGTTTTGACATTTTACGGTGAGGGATGCCTACTTCCAGAAACGCATGGCCCGCCTCTTCGAAGCCTGATCTCGCGTAAAAACCCACCGCTGAAGCTCTAGCGTGCAGGAATGCGGTGACATAGCCACGGGTGACCAGTTCGGCTTCGAGACTCTCCAGAAGTCTGCGGCCATATCCCCGTCCCTGGCTCTCCGGCGAAACCGCCATCTGCCGCAGCTTCACCTCGCGTGCCGACACCGGTTCCGCGATGATGCAGGCTGAAAGCACGTCCGCCTCGAAGAGACCGAAATGCAGGTGCGTGGCCTCGGCGCGCAAATCCTCATCGTAAAGACTGAGTCCGAGCGGACGACGCAACACTTCGTCGCGCAGACCGCACTCAGCGCGATAGGCGTTGGAGCCATACGCGATCTCGTGGAAAATCAGCTCTGCGTGCGGATTCATCCAAGCTGTGTCGGCCGCCGGGGCGAGGGCGTCAAGGCTCATACGTTCCCACGACTCGATAAAACCGGCGAGGTGATGGCGCGGCGAGGCCGGGCTCCACCCGCAGCGATTCAGTGACCGTGCCGCCATCATGCCCGGTGATTTGGAGGGAGTGGGTGGTGGCGGGCGACCAGGATTGCAAATCCGCGGAGGCTTCGAGATGCCAAGTCACCTCCGGATGAGTAGCGCGCCGGCGTAGGCTCCAAAGGGTTGTTCCATCGGCGGCGGGCGCGGCGAAGGAGAGGTCTGGCGGGTCGGAAGCGAGGGGCGAAAGAGCGAGCAGATATTCCATGAAATTAGGCAGGCCGTCGCCATCCGGGTCCGCTTCCGGCGCGGAGCGGATGGCATAATCGGGAGCCTGGGGATCGAACGCCGCCGCGCGCCAGGCGGCGTAGCCGGAGGGTGCCCCCACTTCATAGTGAGCGCGATTTTTGCCCGACCATTCCGTGCCATTGAACGCGCGGGCGTTCACGGTGGCGGTGGCGGTGAGCACCAACGGCTCGGAGGCTCGGATGACGTGACCGGTCAACTGAAGATCGAAGCTGAGGTCGCTGCTCTGCGGCGACACCTGATGGACCTGGACCGCGAGAATATTGCGGCCGGCCACGAACGCGGCGGGCGGCAGCGGAAAGCCCACGAAGGTGGATTCGGCGGCGCCCACGACATTGACGGTGGCCGGGGTCTGGGCGGTGATCGGTCCCTCCGGCAACTGATGGCGCACGACTTCCTGGCCGTTGAGATACACCGCGGCCCCGTCGTCGCACAGCAGCCGCAGTTCGGCGGCGGTCACGACGGCGTCTTCCACGGTGAATTCATGGCGAAACCACGTCGTGAGATGGCGCTGGGCCGGATCGGGGCCGTAACTGATGAGGGTGGCTTCGCCGCCGTCGCCATAGCCGAGCTCCGCCGGTCCCGAGGACCAAGCGGCATCGTCGAAATCCCGCTCGCGCCAGGCCGTCCCTTGGTCCGAGCCGTCATCGAGATAACGCCAGACGGCGCCTTGTGGCACCCAGGTGACGGGAGCCGCGGCCCCGTCGAAGCGCCGGGCCTGGGGCGCGGGCGCGCCATCGTCGCCGCGCGGGTCCGAGCCATCCAGCGTGTAGTAAACCGGATGCGCGGCCTCAAAGGCGACCACTGTGTTCGCCGGGACGGAGCCGGCGGGTGGGGAGATCACAGGGGCGTCGAAGGAAGGATAGAGCGAGACATTGCGGAACCGCTGGAGGGCCCGGGGGTGATTCCGGTCCCAAAAACCGCCGGGATCCTGCATCCATCGCTGCTCAGTCATCCATTTGGTCTCGCGCTTGATGGGCGGGCGCTCGCGCGCGTCGCCCCAGCGGGCCGATTCCGCGACGATGGGCCGGTCGATCTCCGCGGACCGGCGGGCCCAGCGCACGCGGTTTTGCTCCGGGGTCATCAGGCCGCCGTTGAAAAACAACTCATGCACCCGGTCGCGGAACCGTTGGCGGAAGGTCGCATTCTGGCGGAGCCGGTCGTAGAGAAAGGCCGGCGAATTGGCCACACTCACCCGCTCGAACGGCTGCGCGGGAAAAATGACCGAGCGGTTCCGCATCAGGTCGTCATAGGAAATCTCTTGGTCCCAGGCGAAGAAATGCCAACCATCGCTTTCCGGTCCCCGTCGGCGGGCGGCCCACCAGTTGTGGTCGGGCCAGTCTTCGGCGCCACCGGCGATGTGGGTGATCATGTAATCGATAAAACTCGGCAGATGCAGATGCACCGGGTAGTCCGGATGGCGCGTGCCGTCCGGATGGTTGCCGAGAAAGCGCTGATAGGCGGCCTCGCTGGAAAGCCCGGCCGCCGCCGCGGACATGGCCGCATTCCAGGCCGCCATCTCGCCGGATTCCAGCTCGGCGAAGTCTTTGACGACATCGTATTCCTCCTTGTCCCCGCCGCGATGATTGGCGTTATAGGCATCGGTCGGGCGCTCGGTGGGATTGTAGAGGCCCCAATACAGGTTGTTGATGAAAAGGTGGACGTAAGTGCCGCGGCCGCTGAGGTTGCCCAGGTCATACAACGTGTCGCGCATGAACTGGTCGCGCTGGTAAGTCGCCTTGTCATTGATCCAGCGGGGCGGTCCGTCCACCACCGGGAAGGAATCGGTGGAGGCGCCGCGGAGGACCAACTGGTCGATGCGGTCCGCGCCGGCCTGCTGGAACAAAGGAAAACGCAGCTGCCCCGTGCCATAGATCTTCCTGAAATTCAGCCGGATCGGATGTTTCGGCGTAAAGCCGTGCTGACGGCTGGAATTTCCATGCAGCCGCGCGCCGGCATGGACCTGGAAGGCATTCGAGCCGTCGGGATGGAAATATTCCACACTGACCTCCCGCTCCCAAGCCATACCGCGACCGTTGGGATGATAGTAAATGCCGGTGCCTTGGGCGAAAAAGGCGGTGGGATCGCCCGTCAGCACCATGGTCGGGAGGGAGCGCAACGCTTCCTCGAAGCTATAGCCCGGCAACGTGGAATCGACGACGGTGGCATCCACGCCGTAATCGGCGGCGACTCCGCCTTCCCAAGCCGCGGGCAAGCCGGGCGGGCGGGCCGGTTGGCGGGCCACGTCGGCGGGAAAAATGTAACTATGGGTGACTTCGCGCGCGGGTTCGTGGTCATCCTTGAAAACCGCCGCGCGCAGATTGGTGGTGGTGGTGATCGGGAGCGAGGCGGAGGGCGGAGTGGCGGCGTCCGGCGGCGTGACCACGGCGCCGTTTTCCAGCGAAGGCGTCGAACCGTCCACCGTGTAAACGAGGGTCGCGCCGGATGTGGTGGTGGTGAGATGGGCTGTCACCGGCGCGTTGTAATAACCGCGCCCCGGCGTGATGATGGCGGGCTCGACAAACGCGGCCACGCCTTCGCCGTTGGGTTCGCCGGGGGTCGGCGTGGTGAAGTAACGGGCTGTTTCCTCGGTGACGATGAGTCCGCTCAACTCCGGACAGAGCAGGAACTCCGGGCTGGCGGCGGTGTCATTGAGGGCGTGGAAGGCCAGCACGTTGCCCGTTTCCTGTAACAGGGAAAGAAACGCGGTGATATCGATGGTTTCGGGCGCAATGGCGTCGGTCAACGGACGGTCCGCGGTGGCGGCGCTGTTCCACGCGAGCGCCGCGGGGGCCGCGCGGCGGGCGACTTCCACGCCGTTGAGCCAGGCGACGAAGCCGTCATCATAACGCACGCGCAGTTCCAGACGGTTGCATTCGGCATGGCGTGGCGCGTCGAAGGGCACGCGCAACAGCGCGGAAGCGTTAACCAGGCGGAGCGCGGCGCCGATATCGCTTTCAATGAAAGGAGCGACTCCGTTGAGGGACAGCGGCAACGCGCCTTGCGCCAGCGCCCGGATTTGTGCCGCGCTCAACGCTTCGTTCCACACGGCGACCTCATCGAGCTGTCCGGAAAAAAACGGCTGCGGCGAATCGACGGAATAGCCGATGTTGATCCGCTGCTGCCAGTCGAAGTCGGAATTCGCCTTCGATCCCGACGCCACCGGCACGCCGTCCACATACAAGCGCTGGCCACCGACGGGAGGGCCGAACACGTGCGCGATGTGATGCCATCGGCCGTCCGCGAGATTCAGCCCACTGGTGGAAATGACTTCGCTGTTCCACACACGGGTCGCGAGATTGCCGCCCTGCAAATACAAATGCCGGTCGTGCGAGCCGCCGAGGTCGGCGTCCACCACGCTGAAAATACCGGTCGAAGCACGGGTGGTCTTGATCCACATCGACGCGGTGTAAGCCGATTCCGACACGTCGATCTCCACGCTGACGAACGAGGACGCGCCATTGAAATTCCCAACTTGGCCACCGCCAGCATCCGGGGGCGTGCCCGCGGTAAACGTGACGCCATGGTTCACACCGTGCTGCTCCAGCGGGCCGCGATCGCGCAGGTCACCCTCGAAGTTCCAGTAACCCGCGGGCTCCCCCGCTTCGCCCGCGCCGTTTTCGACTTGGTAACCGATCGCCGCGGCGACCGCGGCCCAGGCCGTGTCGTCGAAGCCGGGCTGTCGCCAGGCGTCTCCATCCGGGTTCCCGGCTGTGGGCACGAGGAAACGGCCTTCGCTGGCCAGTCCCGCCAAGGGCACGGTTTCGACGTGGCGTCCCCAGCCGTAGGAAACATCCTCGCGTTGCGGTGGATAGGCAGGGTCAAATGCGGAGGCGAGGGTCGTGCCGTCGGCTCGCCCCAGCGCGAGGAATTCGCCATTGGCGGCCAGCGAGAAATTCGTGTGCAGCGGCGCGCCGGGAACGCGCCGATCCTTGCCCGACGCGAACACCACCAAGCGCTGCCCGGCGGCCAGTTCCACCTCCGGAAACACCCAGCGCTGCCACCGCGCCGGGTCATCGGTCAGGCTCCAGCCTTGCAGCGAGACTGCTGTGGATCCGGTGTTTTCCAGCTCGATCCAATCGGAATGGTCACCATCCTCGTCAGTGAGACCACTGTCGTTGGAGGCGAGAAATTCGGCCAAGCGCACGTCCGCCGCCGCCGGGCACGCGAGCAGTGTGGCCAGCAGGAGGTGCCTGGCAAAGAAGGGGATGCGCATAATTTGAAACGGACAACCGCTCCGGAGAGGAATGGAGCGGGCGTCCGCCGCGGAGGTTCAGGGGGTGGGCTGGAGCGCCGTATCGCGGACCCGGAAGAAGCCGGTGGCCCGGCCCCCCAGTGTGGCGTCGGTCGCGGTCCAAGTCGTGGATGCGCCCGCCGCGCCGGCGACGCTGTCGGTCAGCTCCGTCCACGTGGCGGCATCCAGTGTTTCCTTGTAATCGATCGCATAGTTGCGGCCCGTCGTGCTGGAGAATTCCAACGCGAAGGTGTTGCCGCCTTTGGTGAAGGAGTTGATCGCGAACACGCCGACCACGGGCGGTGTTGCCGACAAGGCCTCCAGCGTGAAGGCGTTGAGGATGGGGTTGTGATCTACGAAGCCAGGATTTGTCACCGTGCTGCCATCCAGCATCACCTCGAACGTGTCCGCGGCCGCCACGAAGTGATGGACGATCATCGAACCGGTCCGGGTATGCGGCTGCCCTTGGGAATTAAAGGTGGAGAATTCAAGCGCGAACTCTTCGCCGTTCAGGAACACGCCGAATGCGCGGCCGGTGCAGCAGGCTTCGTAGAACATCAATTGTAGTTTGTAGGCTTGGCCCACTTCGAGGTTTTGCATCGTGAGGATGACCGGGGTGCCATTGCCCCAGCGAATGGTGCGCAGCGCGGCATTGAGGCTCTGATCGAGTTCCGACGAGCCGAGATTGAGATTGGCCGCCCAATCGATCGCTTCCTGGTCCGCGACGATTTCGACGCCATCGGTAGCCAGGTCATTGTCAAAGAACGCATCGCGAATCTGCCCGACCTGCAGGGGGCCGCCGATGGTCACGGCGTAGGTGAAAACGCCGTCCAGATCCACCCCGTCGCCGGGATCACCGCCGTTGAAATTGGTGATCACCGTGCGGTTCTGCGGCCAGCTTGAAGCATCGAGCGGATTGGTGCCTTCGGCAATCTCCGCGCTGTCGCTGTAGCCGTCATGGTCACTGTCGAGCTTGGTCGGGTCGGTGTGATGGGTGTTGATCTCATCGCCGTCGGTGAGGAAATCGAAGTCGGTATCCACCACCAACGGATCGGTGTGATGGGTGTTGACCTCGGCGCCATCGGTCAGGCCGTCATGGTCGGTGTCGGGATCGTTGGGATCGGTGCCCAGCGCCAGTTCGGCCGCATCGTTGACGCCATCATTATCGGTGTCCGCCGCAGTGGGATCCGTGTCGTTGTTGAACTCATTGATATTGGTCACGCCGTCGCCGTCCGGTCCGTCAACGCCCGCGGTTTGGCCCAGATTGCCGAAGTAAGCCATTTCCCAGGAATCGGGCAATCCGTCGCCATCGGTATCCGGGGCGGCAGCCAGGGTCTCCACGGTGAGCCCGGCCAGGAACGGATTCTTGTCGGGCCGGGGCGACCCCATGCCTTCGAGCGTGAGATGCACCGTGGCGGCGGGAGCGGTGAATTGCACGATCACCGCACGGGCGATGTTTTCGTCGGCCTCGTTGAAGCTGTAGGCAAGCCGCGTGCTGAAGTTGTTTTTGATCCGCACTCCGTTGAACGAGATGTCGAAGCTTCGGTTGCGGCTGGAGGCTTCGTCGAAGAGCAATTGCGCCTTGTAGTGGGCGCCCGCCGTCAGCCCGCCGATCTCGACGGAGAGCCCCTTTTCGGGAGAGTTGGTGGAGATCCAGCGGATGGTGCGCATGACCAATTCCAGCGTGTCATCCGCGGCGGTGTCGCCGAATTCGGGCCGCGCCCAGCCGGGATCATCGACGCTCTGGTCGCCCCGGATGACGACGCCCGGAGAGTTTTCTTCGCTTAGGAAGATCGCATCACCGGCCGGGCCGGCGTCCGGCCCCAGGACATTCACCGCATGAATGAAGGTGCCTTCAAAATCCAGATCGGCGGCGCTGGTCACGGGAATGGCTTCGGCGAACGCCGTGGCCACCCCTTCATCCTCCAGTGTGACAGCCTGGATGATAGGGTTGAGATCGCCACCGTTCAATCCCGCGCTGGAGAATCGCACGACCGAAGTGGCATCGAGGGCGACAAAGCGGTGGCTCAACACCACACCGAGATCGGTGTGGCCTTTGGTGTAACTCGCGGCGGCGAAGTTAGGATGGATCATGTCGCCGTCCACTTCGACATTCCAACGCCGCGCCGCGCCGGGATCGCCGATCAGCAATTGCAGTTTGTAAACTTTTCCCGGCACGAGCCCCGGCAGGGTGATGGTCAGATCGTCCCGCCCGACGCCATCCACCGCCGTCCAGAGGATCGATTGCATCAATGTGTTTAGATTCGTGTCATCCGGGGTATCCACGGCAAAAGACGACCCGAAAAATGCCGGCAGATGGTGCTCGTAGGCGATGGCTTCTCCCGCGGCGACAAAGGTGGCGTCACCGATGCTGAACCCGCCGGCGCCGCCGGCATCCAGGGCATGCACGAACGTGCCGGAAAGATCCAGCCCTTCGCCGGCGTCCGCCCCGCTGAAAACATCCACCCGCGTCGCGAACTGGGCTCCGTTGCGCGGCAACCCATATTTTTCCGCGAGATACGCCTCGACCGCCACGCGTTCGTTTTGTCCAAGCGCCCGGTCATAGATCAGGATTTCCGACACGTCGGCCTGGCTCGGTTCGTCGAAGGGAGGAGCCGGAGGCAGATCGTTCACGCCAATCAGGAGATTGCCCGGAAAGCCGGTGACGGCGGAATCCCCGTAACTGAATCCGTTCACCACCCAGCGGCTGGTAAAGAGGGTGGAAACCCCCGAGGTGTAAGTGGGTTCTTCGGGGGCGGCAAGGATGCCGCCTTCTCTTCCCACCCAGCCTCCGGCGAAATGACCGTGATTGCCGTTCCATTTCCCGATGAGCCAGTTTTGATTGACCCCCTGCAACGTGCGGCCTGTCACCCCACCCCAATATTGATCGACAATGAAAACCGTGTGCGGCCGTTCAAGAAACAGTTCCGGATCGACATCCAGGCCATCGCTCACGAAATCGCCCGGCCCGGAGGCATCGAACCGCACGGCGGGCTTGCCATTGAGCGCGGCCTCCTCCCGCACCGGCCGCCGATCCGGATTGTCTTGAAAAGCATCATAGCCATGCGGCCCTTTGTCTTTCCAGGCGGTGATCGCGCCGTCTTCCGATTCGATGGTCGCGGCATCGGAGGCATCCAGCCAGAGCAGCAGCCCCGGAACATCGGTGGGGGATTGCGCCGCCAGAGGCAGCAACAAGGGGAACGCGACGGCGAATCCGGCCAGCAACGGGCGGAAGAGGGAATTTTTATTCATGAGTCATGGGGTTGGTGACAAGTCTGCCATTTCACTAAAAAAACCGCTCCCGGAGCAATCAAATTGCCTTTGCAAATAGCTCGTCCATCCATAGGGAATCTTCCGATCCTACTGCTGCAAGGCGGGTATGCGTTGAGCGTGGTGATCAAACACATGGGAAACGCCTCTGCACTGCGGGGGTGAGGGGCTTGCCTCTCGGGGGCAGAGGAGGTCGATCCGCCCTCGTCGGGGCCTCCTCTGCGCTCCAAAAAACTGGAGCGCCGAACCTCTGGACAGGAACGCTCAACACTTGCGAAAAACCTGTTTATTAGATCTTCTGAGGAGGAGGGTGATGAAGGTCAGGCGCATCATGGCGAGGGAGGAGGCGAGCTTTCTCTCGCTGTTTTTCCAGAGCCGGCGGCACTTCTCCAGCCAGGAGATGGTCTGGGTCCGCTCCACCACCCAGCGTTTCGGGATGACGGTAAAGGTGTGAAAGTCGCTGCTTTTGGCCATTTTCACGGTGGCATCCAGGTGCTGGTGGCGCCTTTCATCGCGTGGAAGCGGCGTTTTCCGCTTGCATGGTGTATAATGGAAGTGTATAAAGCGCACGTCCGAACAAAGGGTTCGCCTCGTAAAAGATTGTGAATCAACACATATGCCTCGATAGCTCAATGGTAGAGCAGTTGACTCTTAATCAATTGGTTTCAGGT
>CAZQUC010000038.1:0-16878 GCA_964596095.1 uncultured Enterobacteriaceae bacterium | reverse complement strand
TTCTCTCCGCGCCTCATCCGTTCGATGAAATCCTGCAAGCGCCGGGCGCGGGTTTCGGGGCGCTTGGCGCTCTGCAGGCGATAGATGACGGCGTAGCGGTTGGCTTTGCTGAGGGTTTCGAAAAAGGCTTTGGCCTTGGGATATCTGGCGAGCGCCTGGAGGAAATCCTCGGGGACTTCGGCGCTGCTGGAGGGATGATAAGCCTGGTCCCAGCGCCCGTCGGCCTTGGCGGCTTCGATCGCGGCGTGGCCGGCGGGTTGCATGCGGCCTTCGCGAATGAGCCGTTCGGCGTGGCCGGTGTTAATCTTCGACCAGACGCTGCGCGGGCCGCGCCGGGTGAATTTTTGCAGCCAGGATTGGTCGTCGCCTTTTTGTTTCTGGCCGTCGATCCAGCCGTAGCAGAGCGCCACGTCCAAGGCTTCCGCATAAGTCACCGTGGGCTGGCCGGAGGCTTTTTTGTAAATGCGCAGCCAGATGCCGGGGTGACCGGCATGGTGACGGTGCAGCCACTCGGTGAACGCAGCCGCATCGGGAAACGCAATGACGGGTTGCTCGGGCATGGGCAGAGTGGATCAGGCTTCCGGTGGCTCACATCCTCCGGCCACCATGGCGTCCCAGCGTTCCTGCATGGCCTCGGGCGAGACTTTTTCGATCTCGTGCTGGAGCATCCATTGCTGGCCGGAGGGATCGGCGATGACGCACGAGCGGTAGCCGTAGAATTCGTCTTTCGGCGGACGGACGCTGGTCGCTCCCGCGGCCAGCGCGCGCTGGTAGGCGGCATCGGTATCCGGCGCCATCACGACGATCTGCGAGGTCACGCCACCGAGCGTCTTCGGGCTGGTATTCATGCCGGGAAACTCGTCGGCAACCATGATGAGTTGGCCGAAGACGAGCAACTCGCAGTGGCCGATCTTGCCACTGGCTTTATCAATGAGGCGGTAGCGCTCTTCGGCGTCGAAGGCGGCTTGATAGAAGTCGATGGCCGCGGCGGCGTCGGAGAGACTGAGGTAGGGCGTCAGTGGAGGATATTCGAGGTTCGTGCTCATGGTGTGGGGCGTGGTTGATGATGGTGGATCAATCCGGGATTTCCGGTTCGACGAGTTTGGCGAGGAGGATGAGAGATTCCTGCCAGCCAAGATAACACGCCTCCGCGGGAATCACACCGGGGACGCCTTCCTGGGTGACATGCAGTTCGGTGCCACAGGTGACGGGTTTCAAAGTGACGGTGACTTGCATCTCACCGGGCAGATTCGGATCGTCGAAGCGGTCCGTGTAGCGGATGCGCTCGTGCGGAACCAATTCCTGGTAAGTGCCGCCAAAGGAATGGCTGTGGCCGGTGCTGAAGTTGGTGAACGACATCTTGTAGCCGCCGCCGACCCAGGCGTCCAGGTGATGCACCTTGCCGGTGAAGCCATTGGGCGGCAGCCATTTGACCTTGGCCTCGGGATCGAGGAAAGCGCGATAAACGCGTTCGGGCGTGGCACGAAGCACGCGATGGAGTGTGATGGTGTGAGTGGACATGTTTTCAGGCGGGTGATTGGGTTGGTTCGCAGATCAAACGACGGGACGCTTGGGGCTCAGGGCCGGGCGGTGAGAGCGGGTCGCTCGGCAAGTGACTTCAGGGTAGTCAGGCCCTGGATGAATTGGTCGCCGCACATTTTGTCGCAATCGACAAAAAGGCCGAACGTTTTGCCGAGGAAGTTATTGTCGCCGTAGAGGCTCCAACTCACGACGGTTTGGTCGCCTTCGGGCTGAAAGGTGAACTCGGCGGTGTGCGTGGCGGCGAAGGGTTTGCGGAAGTCCATGCGGGCGCGCACGAGTTCGCCGGGCCGACTTTCGGTGAGAGTCATGGCGCCTTCGCCGACCTGGTTGTTGCCTTTCCACTCATAGGAAGCGCCGATCCCGGTGACCGGGCCGGAATAGATGATCTGGCACTGCGGATCGGCCTTCGCCCACGGGTTCCAATCCTGGAATTTCCGCAGGTCGTTGATTTGGCCGAACAACACCTCCGGACTGGCGGCGATGGCCAGGCTGCGCGAGTAACGGAACGCCGAGGGACGGGTGGCGACGACGATGACCAAGCCGATCACGAGGACGGCGACGACGGCGAGTATTTTGAGTAACATGGTGATGGATCAGGTTAATGGTTGATGAATAACAGGGAGGAGTTCGCGGATAACAAGATTTTCGCCGTTGATGGCGAAAATCTTTTCAGGCGTGAGCTTCCTTTTCGGATGAGGAACACGCGCAACAGGACTTGGCGCGGCCGTCGTTTTCGTATTCGTCGTGGCGGCGCACCCAACTCATGATGCCCTCCTGCTCGTTGCGGCCTTTCGGGGTCAGGTCGAGAAAGGCGAACGCGCCGAGCAGGTTTTCCGCGCCGCGCGCGTAGCACGAATAGGTGTGGTAAATCCGGCCGGATTCGTCCCGAGCGAAGATACTGCACCCGTGCAGGTCTTCGTAGTCGCCATCGTAGGGCGCGTAGTTGTAGGTGGCTTTGCGGGAGGCGATCTGGTCTTTGGTGAAGGAGACGTTGTAATCGTAGTTGAAGCTGTTTCCGTGTGATGAGACCCATGGGAATTTCCAATCCAGGCGTTTTTTGACTTTCTCGATTTCGGGAACGGTGGCGCGCGAGATGGCGGCGAAGGAAAGATCGGCGTGCTCGAAGTGTTGGCGAGCGGCATCGACGTGATCGGAGATGAACGAGCAGCCTTCGCAGGGATTTTCCCACCCGGGGGCGAGCATGAAATGGTAGATGAACAACTGGCTGCGACCGTGGAAGAGATCGGCGAGCGTGCGCGGGCCGTGGAGGGTGTCGAAGACATAGTCTTTCTCCACTTTCACCCACGGCATGGCGCGGCGCTGGCGGGCTACTTCGTCATGGGCGGAGGTAAGCTTCTTTTCCTCGGCGAGCAATGCCTTGCGGGCGGCGAGCCATTCGTCGCGGGTAACGATTTGGAGGCCGGATGTTTCGGTGAGCGCGCTCATGGTGATGACGGGGTTGGCGGGTTGGCGGGTTTTACTTTGTGGCCGCCTCCAGCGCGGCGAGGTCGAGTTTTTTCATGCCGTGGATGGCGCGGAAAGCCTTGGTGCGGGTGGCTTCATCGGGATGCTGGAGGAGGGCGAGGAAGGGCTTGGGAATGATCTGCCAGGAGAGGCCGTAGCGGTCCTTCAGCCAGCCGCACTCCTGCGCGGCGGGATCGCCGCCGGCGCCGAGTTTTTCCCAGTAGTAGTCGGTTTCGGCCTGATCCTCGCACAGGATCTGGAAGGAGACGGCTTCGTTGAACCGGAAATACGGGCCGCCGTTGAGCGCGGTGTATTCCCGACCGTGCAGGGTGAAGGAGATGATGAGCACCTTGCCCTCGCGCCCCTCGTGCGCGGGATGGTCGGAGGCGGGATAGCGGGTGATGTCGGTGATTTTCGAATCCGGAAAGATCGACCGATAGAAATCGACGGCTTCCTCGGCGTTGCCGTCGAACCAGAGACAGGGAATGATGGGGCTCATAAGACGGTGGCGGTGGGTTCGTGCGTCAGAGCGTGGCGGCGAGTTCGGCGAGCTGGTCGGCGGCTTTGCCCCAGCCTTCATGGAAGCCCATGGCTTCGTGGGATTTTTTGTCCTCCTCGTTCCAATGGCGGGCGACGGCGGTGTAGCGGGTGCGTCCGTCGCCGAGGTCCTCGAAGGTGACGATGGCGGTCATGAAGGGCTTTTCGGAAGGTTCCCAAGCGGAGGTGTAGGCATCGGTGGTGACGATTTTTTGGTTCGGCACGATTTCGAGATAAACGCCGGGGCAAGGAATCTCCTCGCCTTCCGGTGAGCGCATGACGATGCGCGAGGCGCCGCCGGGCCGGACATCCAGCTCGGCGTGCGAGACGGTGTAGGGCTTCGGGCAGAACCATTGCCTGAGCAGCTCCGGCTCGGTCCAGCAGCGGTAGAGTTTCTCCGGCGGAGAGTCGATGACCCGGGTGAGGGTGAGTTCGTGTTGGGCGGACATGGCGAAAAGTTTTCAGTTTTCAGCGAGTGCGGGCGCTCAGGCGGAGACGAGGGTTTGGAAGCCGCCATAGGCCATGCGCGCGCAGTCGAAGGGCATGACGACATCGGGGTTGCTGGCCGGACACATTTCCTTGAGGCGCGGATCGGCCATGACTTTGGCGTTCACTTCGTCGCGATGGGCGCGCGATTTGTAAACGATGTAGGCGAAGACCACGGTCTCGTCTTCTTTCACGCCGGTGAGGTCGAGGAAGGAATACATGCCCTCGATGCGGGCGTCCTCGATGACGCATTCCTTGTAATCAAGCGCGCCGTGTTCCTTCCAGACGACGGCGGCGGCGGACGCCATTTTTTTGTAGGCGTCGAGGTTGGCTTTGGGGACGGGGACGACGAAGCCGTCCACGTAGGTTTCTTGCGAGGCGCTCATGGGTTGTTGTTGGTTTTGGGGTGATGGCCGGACAGATCCGGCGGATGTTTACGGGTTGGCCGGAAGGCCGAAAAAGCCGTCGATCCACTCGCGGGCGAAGCGAAGGTTGGCGCGGATCATCTCCGGGGATTGGATGGTCTTGGCGACGAGCATGGAGCCCTGCCAGAGGGAGTTGAGAAACCACGCCACGCGTTCCACGTCGAAGTCCACCACCGGCGGATGTTTCGCCTTGGCGGCGGCGAGCATTTTTTTCACGTTCTCGGTCCAGTCGGTGAGATGCCGCGCGGCGGTTTCACGGAAAGTGGGATGCGCGAGGGACATCTCCTGCGACAATATGCCGACGACACAGGTGCAGGGTTCGTCGGGGTTGCGGGTGAAGCCGTCCATGATCTCGAAGAAACGATGCAACTGGTCGAGCGGATCAGCCTCCGCGTCCTGCCACGCGTCGGCATAGAGCGCGGTGCCGAAAGCTCCCCAGGCATCTGCCGCCGCGAGACCGATGGCGTCTTTGTTGGCGAAGTGGTGGAAAAAACTCCCCTTCGTCACGCCTGCCTCGGCACAGATCTCATCGACTGATGTGGCCGGAAATCCTTGACGCAGAATCAGCCGCATCGTCGCACCGACCAGCTTGTCGCGGGTCTCGGCGGGATTGCGTTTGCTGAATCGTGACGGCGCTTTTTTCATACCAACTGGTTGGTATGTATTCGATATTGATTGGCAGCGCAACATTTTTTTTTGAAAAAAATCGTGTCCCGCCCTTGTCCGCCCGCTCGTTACCGGTAGTGCAACGCCGGTTCGTTCCCCGAAACGATGACCCGCTTGATGCCGTTGCGCAGATCGTCGGCGTGGAAATTGACCAAGAGCGCGGTTTCGTAACCGGACAGCCGCAGCAGGGACATCACCCGCTCCTTTTCCCGCTCTTTCCGCTCCCTGTCGTCCTCAGGAAAGGCCAGCACTTCGACGATGAGTTGGTGTTCGACGATGAAATCGAAGGTGAACGCGCCCTTTACCCGCCGGCCTTTATAGCGGATCTCGACCGGCACGCCGCGCTCGAAAATGATTTCCCGCATGGTCAATTCCTGCGCCAGACATTCCCGATAGGCGTCGAGAATGAGATGCGCGCCGAGCTGCTGATGCACCTCCAGGCAAGCGCTCACGATGATGTGAGGAATTTCGTGGCTGTCGAGTTTCACGGCCCGGTCGTGTTTGTTACGACATTTCACGCCAGGCGTCCAACGGATTCGCGCGGCGCGGTCCCTCTCCCCCGCCCCACCGGCCACCAGGAACGGGGCGCGGCCTCCGTCCCTCATCCTTTCGGGCCAGCGATCGCTCAATACACATCACGTTGGTAACGCTTGGCCTTTTTCAGGTCGGCGACGTAGGCGGCGGCGGCTTCGGGGGATTTGCCGCCGACGGTTTCCGCGAGGTGATGGAGCGCGGCGTCCACGTCCTTGGCCATCCGGGAGGCATCACCGCAGACATAGAAATGAGCGCCCTGCTCCAGCCAGTTCCAGAGCTCCATCGCATTGGCCATCATGCGGTTCTGCACGTATATTTTCCGATCCTGATCGCGCGAGAACGCGAGGTCAAGCCGATTGAGCACACCCTTGCGGACGAATTCCTCGATCTCTTCCTGGTAGAGAAAATCGGAGGCGGCGTGCTGATCCCCGAAGAAAAGCCAGTTTTTGCCCGGCGCATCGGTGGCGGCGCGCTCTTCCAAAAAGGCGCGGAAGGGAGCGATGCCGGTGCCGGGACCGACCATGATAACGGGCAGCGTCGGGTCCGCCGGCAAGCGGAAATGCGGAGCGTGATGAATGAAGACCCCCGCGGTTTCCCCGAGCGGCAGCCGGTCGGCGAGGAAGGTGGAGGCCACGCCCAAATGCTGATGGCCGTCTTTCTCGTAACGCACCGCTCCCACGCAAAGGTGAACCTCGTTGGGATGAGCCTTCAAGCTGGAGGCGATGGAATAGAGCCGCGGCTGCAGCTTGCGCAGCCCCTCCACAAACGCGGCCAGCTCGACGGGCGCGGACGGCGTTTTGCCCACCAGCGAGCGGATTTCGTAATGGGTCACCAAGGCTTCGCCGAGAGGCGCTTCCCCGCCTCCAGGCAACGGGACAACCGCCCCTGGATCCAGACGATGCGCCTCCATCACCCGTGCAACAACGTCCGGAGCATTGGCGGGGAAGACGCCCAGCGCATCACCCGTCTCGTAGGCGAGGCCGGAGCCGGCCAGCGAGAAGGCAATGTGCCGGGTGTCTTTAGCAGAATCCTTGCCGTTCAAGCGCACGTTGGCGAGCAACCGGGCCGGGAAGGGGTTTTTCTTGGTGAAGGTGTCCGCTTCCTCCTCGATTTCCGTCACCGGAAGCGGCGGGGCCACCACCACGGCCGGGGCCGCCGTTTCCGCCACCACGGTGGTGGCGCCGAGCGCCTCGAAGACGCCGTGCATCCATTCCTCGGCAGGCTCTTCAAAATCCACGTCACAGTCCACGCGATCAAAAATCCGCTGGCCGCCGAGTTCAGAGAAACGGTCATCGAACTTCCGCCCGGCGAGACAGAACGTGTCTCCGTAGTTGCGGTCGCCCAAAGCCAGCACCGCATAATTGACCCCGCTCAGCGAAGGCGAGGAGCCGTTCTTGTTCAGCGCGTCCCAGAATCCGATCGCATTGTCCGGCATGTCGCCCTCGCCCCAGGTGCTGGTGATGAGCAGGATGTTTTTCTCCTGCGCCAGCGCGGGCGCCTCAATGGAATCCAGACCCAGCACCCGGGGGGCGAACCCCCGCGCGCCGGCCTCCCGGCCCACTTTTTTCGCGAACGTCTCGGCATTGCCGCTCTGGCTGCCATAGAGCACCAGCAACGACGCCTTGGGAGCCGCCGGCGTGGCCGCCGCGGCCGAAACCGGCGCACCGCCGGCCACCGCTTGGTTGAAAAAGCCCGCGAAAAAGCCGTTCAACCAGGCAATCTGTTCCGGGGTGAAAGGCGCGTTGTTGGGAATGGTGGGAATCATCAGCAGACTATCAAGGTTACCGTTCCAAAGGGAGGGAATCACTCTGTCCGTAGCAGGAAATGAACCACAACGCGGCCCATTCGCCGGGACGAAGGGGGCGGCAGGCTACGGCATTTTTCACCGAGCGCCCACAGAAAATTCACAAAAAATGGCGAACCGCCGGCGAAGACCTGGAAAAGGCCGGAATAATTGTTCATTGAAGAAAATTTTACTTGTCACCCGAGGAAAAATTTCGTGAATAATAGCGACAAGCCGATGGTTCGCGAGTGCGAGTGCCATTGTGCGCCGGAGGCGGCGGAACTGGAAACCCCTTTTTTCTGGTGGGCAAACCGCCGTCTCCGGCCTTTTTTTCATGAAAGGTCGCGGACAAGAGCCCCGCGAACGCGAGCGCGCGGCATGGCTGCGACCACATCATCCGCGTCTTTGGCACGCCCCGCGCGCCCCAGAGTGCTGGCGCACCCGGCAGGGATCGAACCTGCGACCTACGGATTAGAAATCCGCTGCTCTATCCGCTGAGCTACGGGTGCAATGCGCATGATTATCAGCGAATTGCCGAAGGAGTATAAACCGCTTGACCCGGTTTTATACACCAGGATTATACACTTGCAACTTTTTTCTCCTTTCGCCCGATGACGACACCCTCGAAGACCTGGCTTCCCACCAAGCACAAGAAGCTGTATCGCCACAAGAGCGGCGTCTATTATGCGCGCCTCACGATCCGAGACAAGAAGACTTGGCGCAGTCTGGAAACCGCCACCCTTTCGGTGGCGCTGCCTCGCTTGAAAGAGATCCAGGAAAACGCCGCGCACCTCGCCGAACTCGGCGACACCGCCCCAGCGTCGGACAAACTCACCGGGGCCGATGCGATTACCCTCCGCCAGCAGCAGATCGAAAGCGACCCCGCCATCAAGGCCTCGACGCGCCGTTATTGGCTCGAAGTCTTCACGGCCCTGCAACGAAGCTGGCCGGAGTTTACCACGGCGGAGATTCGCCTCATTACCGCCGAGCAATGCCAGGACTGGGCGCTCAAGAACAAAGACCGCATGTCCCCCACCCGGTTCAACAATACGCTGAGCGCCTTGAAAACCATCTTCGCGGTGGCGGTCACAAAAGGCGCGCGTCGCACCAACCCCGCCGCCGATCTCACACGGAAGCGCGTGCGCACGAAAGACCTTTCCGAGCTTCTGCCCACCCGGCAGCGGTTTCAGGAAATGGTTACCACGATCCGGGAAGCAGGCGGCCGGTTCTCCAAAGCGTGCGCCGATCTCGTCGAATTTCTCGCCTACACCGGCTTGCGCACCGGCGAAGCGAAATCCGTGCTCTGGCAGCATTGCGACTTCCAACGCGGGGAAATCCTCATCGTGGGCGATCCCAGCCAAGCCACCAAGAACGGCGAACGACGATGGATTCCCATGAATAAGGCGTGCCGCTCGCTGCTGGAGCAGATCAAAGCCGCGCGCGGCCGCGAGCCAGGCACGGCCCCGGTCATGCTCGTCAACGAGGCGCAAAAGGCGATGGATCGCGCCTTCACCCAACTCGGCATGGCGCGGCTTACGCATCACGACTTGCGCCATTACTTCGCATCCACCTGCATTGAATCCGGCGTCGATATTCCCACCGTCGCCAAATGGCTGGGCCACAAGGATGGCGGCGCGCTCGCCATGAAGGTTTACGGCCATTTGCGCAAGGAGCACTCACTTGCGGCGGCGGGGAAGGTTTCCTTTGCTCCGTGACTTCGGCTCACTCTCGCGCCACAGCTCCGGCTTGCTCGTCCTCCGTCCGTGATCCGGAACCATTGACTTTCCATTAAAATGCGGCTCTCCGGAATCGTTCCTGCGGTTACGAGTCACGATAGCACTTGCTTATTACCATCACAAATAGCAGCGCCCCCATGGAACGCTGCTAACAATTGACGGCGGACTGGTTTATCGGCAAACCGCTGGAATGGCAAAATCAGGCAAAACGCATTTTTGCCCGGCTCATGAGGCAACAGGAAGGACTTCGTGGTTTTTCTTGGTCCGGCGGGCCTCGCTGTCCTTCTGGCCGCCCACAGCGGGGGTTTGATCGCGCTCTTCGAGACGTTCTCCCTGGTTGAGGCGTTGGTTCATCCCTCACGCTCGTTCATTCATGAGACCAAAGAAAGCGCCGCCTGTCTAAAAAGGGTTTCCAGAGATGCCCTGAATACGACTCTCCCCCGTCTGATGGATCGGCGGCGGACCATGAACCTTCATCGAGTTTTCATGACTTGGCACGCCGTCTGCTATTTCCGGCAGGGCATCATCCACCCGTGCCCATGGCCAGCGGCGACGCCGGCCCTGTGCGTTCACTCCACACCAACCCTGCAACCAATGACGACACTGAACCGATTGAAACACTGGCTGACCGGCCTGTCCGCCGTGGCCGTCCTCGCGACCGCCGCGCTTACGACCCCCGTCCGGGCTCAGGACGCCGAACCGCCCCCGGCCGCCGAAGAAACCGCTCCCGAAACTCCGGCGCCTCCGCCCACTCTGGAGGAACTCACCGCGCGCGTGGCCGCTCTCGAAGAACCCACCGGATTCAACTCCGGCGACAACGCCTGGATGCTCACCAGTTCCGCCTTGGTGCTCTTCATGTCCCTGCCCGGCCTCGCCCTCTTCTACGGCGGCATCGCCCGCAAGAAGAACGTCCTCTCCGTTTTCGCGCAAATCTTCGCCATCGCCGGGATTGCCGCGCTCATCTGGTGGGCGGTCGGCTTCAGCCTCGCCTTCTCGGGCGACGGCAAATTCTACGGCAATTTAGACGCCGCCTTCTTCAAAGGGGTGGGTGGTGATCCCGGCACGCTGGGCACCGTCTCGGAAAACATCTTCGCCACCTTCCAGCTCACGTTCGCGATCATCACCCCGGCCCTCATCATTGGGGCTGTCGGCGAGCGCATGAAATTCGCGGCCGTGCTCGCGTTTGTGATCCTCTGGCTCTTCGCGGTGTATTTCCCCTTCGCCCACATGGTGTGGGGCGGCGGTTTCCTCGCCTCCAGCATCCAGGCCATCGACTTCGCCGGCGGCACGGTCGTCCACATGACCTCCGGGTTCTCGGCCCTCGTGCTCTGCATCATCCTCGGCAAGCGCAAAGGCTACGGCAAGGAGCCGATGCCCCCGCACAGCGTGGTCCTCACCGCCGTCGGCACGGGCATGCTCTGGGTCGGCTGGTATGGCTTCAATGCCGGTTCCGCCGGGGCGGCGGACGGCATCGCCGGCAACGCCTTCGCCACCACCACCTTCGCCGCCGCCATCGCGGGCCTGACCTGGGGCCTCGCCGAATGGGTGCTCAAGGGCTCGCCCAGCGTGCTCGGTTTCAGTTCCGGGGTCATCGGGGGCTTGGTCGCCATCACCCCGGCGGCCGGTTTCGTGTCCGTCGGAGCCTCCATCCTCTTCGGGGTGCTGGGCGGTTTGATCCCCTTCATCGCGGTCGCTTACCTCAAGAAGGTGTTCGGCTATGACGACGCGTTTGACACCTTCGGCGTCCACGGCGTGGGCGGCCTGCTCGGGGCCATCCTGACCGGCGTGTTTGGCAACGCTGAAATCAACAGCGCCGTCGGCGATCTCAAAGCCGAAGGCGTGAATCTCGTCGCCGAACAGATCAAAGCGGTGGCCGTCACCGCCGTCTGGAGCGTCGTCGCCACCGCCATCATCGCCTACCTCATCAAGTTCACCATCGGCCTGCGCGTCACCGAGGATCAGGAAGAGACCGGCCTCGACATCACCGAGCACGGCGAGCACGGCTACGAAGGCTGATCCGGCTTTTTTCCGAGTATGAGTTGTGTGGGCGCGGTCATGAGACCGCGCCCATTTTTTTTGTGCCGGAGTATTTGAAGGAACCGCGCTTTGCGTCACCCTCGCCGCATGGCCACCATCGCCGTTCTCGGAACTTATGACAGCAAAGGGCACGAACTGGAATTCGTCGCCCGCGCCATCGCCAAACGCGGGCACACCCCGCTGCGGATCGACGTCGGCACGCTGGAGCCGCCGCAGGTCAAGCCCGACGTGACCCGCGAGCAGATCCTCGATTTCTCCACGATCGTGGACCGCCACGACCGCGGCGCCGCCGTCTCCGCCATGGCCGAAGCCGTCCCGGAATTCCTGGCGAAATTGGTGAAGGACAAATGGATCCAGGGCGTCATCTCCCTCGGCGGCGGCGGCGGCACCGCCATCGCCACCTCGGCCATGCGTTCCCTGCCCGTGGGTTTTCCCAAGCTCATGGTCTCCACCCTCGCCAGCGGCAACACCGCGCCCTATGTCGGCACCAAGGACATCGTCATGTTCCCCAGCATCGTCGATGTCGCGGGGCTGAACCGCATCTCGCGCCTGCTCTTCACCCGCGCCGCCGGCGCCATCTGCGGCATGGCCGAGGCCGAGGAGGAAAAAGCCGAAGGCCGCCCGCTCATCGCCGCCAGCATGTTCGGCAACTCCACCGCCTGCGTCAACGAGGCCAAAAGCGTGCTCGAAACCGCGGGCTACGAAGTCCTCGTCTTCCACGCCACCGGCACCGGCGGCAAAACCATGGAAGCCCTGCTGGAGAGCGGCCTCGTCGCCGGCGTCCTCGACGTCACCACCACCGAATGGGCCGACGAACTCGTGGGCGGCATCCTCGGCGGCGGCCCGACCCGCCTCGACGCCGCCGGCAAATACGGCGTGCCCGCCGTCGTCGCGCCCGGCTGCCTCGACATGGTCAACTTCGGCGAGCCCTCGACCGTGCCGGAAAAATTCGCCGGCCGCATTTTTTACCACCACAATCCGCAGGTCACCCTCATGCGCACCACGCCGGAGGAATGCGCGGAGCTGGGCCGCATCCTCGCCGAAAAAGTCAACGCCTACACTGCGCCCGTCACCGTGCTGCTGCCGCTTCAGGGCGTCAGCGTCATCAGCGCCCCCGGCGGCCCCTTCCACTCCCCCGAAGCGGACCAGGCGCTCTTCGACGCCCTCCGCACCCACTTGCGCCCCGACCTCGAAATTATCGAACTCGACACCGTCCTGAACGACCCCGCCTTCGCCAACGAATGCGCCGCCGCGCTCCTGCGCAACATCGCCGCTCACCGCCGGTAACGCTCTCCGCTGGCCACGACACGGCTGGCTGGCTTGTTGGCTCATTGGACCACTCTTTCCCAAAAAACCCGCCATGATCCGTTTCCTGCTCACTCTCGGCCTCGCCGCCTGCCTGCTGCTCGCGCCCCACACGGTGCGCGCCGAATTCGCCCTGCGCGACGGCGATACGGTGGCCTTTTTCGGCGACAGCATCACCGCCGCCCGGGGTTACCCCAAGCTGATCGAAAACTACACCCTGCTGCGTTTTCCGGAACGCCGGATCCGGTTCGTCAATGCCGGCAAGGGCGGCGACACCGCGCAGAGCGGCCTGCTCCGTCTGGAACGCGATGTCTTCGACCGCGGGGCGACCGTCGTTACCGTGGCCCTGGGCGTGAACGATATCGGCTGGGGCATGAAGGCCGATGAGACGCACAAAAAGGCCTATCTCGACGGCCTCGCCGAAATCATCGCCCGCTGCCAGGCGCGCGGGGTGCGCGTTTTCATTTGCTCTGCCGCCATCACCGCCGAAGCACCGGAACGGGCGGAAACCGGCTTTCTTCAAAAAATGTGCGATGAAGGCCTGGCGTTGGCCAGAGCCAAAGGCGCCGGCACCATCGACGTGCAACGCTTCATGCGCGCCGTGCAACGCCGCATCCTCGAAGCAAACGCCAAGGAAAGCGATCCCAAAAACCACACGCGCCTGCACGCCGACGACGGCGTGCATCTGAACGACCTCGGGCAACTCGCGATGGGCTTCGCCATTTTGAAAGGCTTGGGCGCGCCCGCCGAGGTCTCATCAGCTACTCTCGACGCCGCGTCCGGCCAGGTGACGGTCGCGGAAGGCTGCCGCGTGACCGAGGTCGCCCGCGAGCCCGGCCGGCTCGCCTTCGAGCGGCTCGATGACCGCCTGCCGCTCAATCTGCATCCTTTGTGGATGCTCAATGGCCGCTTCCTACCCATCGGCGACGAGTTCAACCGCTACCTCCTCACGCTCACGAATCTGCCCGCCGGCCGTTACACCCTCACCGCCGGCGGCCGGCCGCTGGGAAGCTGGGACGAGCGTCAACTGGCCGCGGGCGTCAACTTCGCCTCCGCCACCGCCGACCCGTGGGCGCCCGGCGGCCCGTGGGATGCGCAGGCCCACGCGCTCAAAGTCTTGACCGACATGCGCGACGAGGCCGTCTTCGCCCGGCGCGGGCTGGAGGCCACTCTCGCCGCCCACTCCGACTTTCCCCGGTGGCAAGTCCGTTTCACAGGGATCGAAGAAGCCATCGTCGGTTTGCAACGCGATTTGGCCCAGCCGACACCGGTCCAATTTGAGGTGCGCCCGGAAACCCCGGCGCCCGTCGATCCCGCGCGTATCGAGCCGAAGGAAATCCGCTATGGCGAAGCCGGTGGCGAGCCGCTCTGGCTCGACGTGTATGAGCCGCCCGCTCCCCTTCCCGATGGCGAAATCCGTGCGGGCGTCATCCTCGTGCATGGCGGCGGGTGGTGCGGCGGCGCACGCAAGGATGTCGCGGCCGAAGCCCGGCGCCAAGCCGCGCAGGGACGCGTCGCTTTCGCGGTCGGGTATCGCCTGGTCAACGGGCCGGAGCGCCTGGAACACCCCGACACGCCGGTGAAAAACCGCTGGCCCGCCGCGCTCGACGATTGCCAGTTGGCCGTGCGCTGGATCCGCGAGCACGCGACGGATTACCAGCTCGACCCGACCCGCCTCGGCGCCATCGGGTTCTCCGCCGGCGGCCACCTGGTGAGTTTGTTAGGCACCCTGGACACGCGCCGCGCGCCGGACGCCACGCCGCCGCTGGACCGGCAGTCCAGCCGCGTCACCGCCGTCATCAATGTCGTCGGCCCGGCGGATTTCCTCCAACCGCTGGCCTCCGTGAATGTGTTCGGCGTCGCTCCCGATCCTCAAGCGCAAGCCGTAATCCTGCGCGTGCCCGTGCAATGGCTGGTCGATGACCTGCTCGGCTCCACCGACGAATCCCTTCGTCGCGCCGCCTCGCCGCAGCATCACATCGACGACCGCACCGTGCCCTTTCTGAACGTCCACGGCGCCCAGGATCTCCTCGTCCCCATCGAACAAGGCCGCGGTTTCCACGCCGCCCTCCGTGCCGCGGGCCGCGACACCGAACTGCTGGAATTCCCCGACGAAGGCCACGGCTTCGCCAAACCGGAAAACATCCGGCGCTTCCACCAAGCCATCGACACTTTCTGGACCAAGCACCTCTCTCCGAAAAAGCCGCCAGCAGAATGAACCGTCACCATCCCCTCCCCCTTCTTGCGCCCTTTTCGTAAGCGTCCGCCGGAGGACCGTCGAGACCAAGGTCACGAGGGCGCGGGCAGTCCAGCCCAGGGCTTCGCACCGTTCGGCCAGGGTCAGGTCAGACTGGCGCGCGCATCTGACGCTGGTGGTCCCTGATGATCCTCGCCTTGTGTCCGCAACGGTGATACTGCGGGCCGCTGTCTTGAAGACGGCGGCGTTGCTGCAAGAGCTTCTTGACCATGCCCAGCGAGCCCTCAAAGCGCACTTGCTGATTACCATCACAAACAACGCCCCCCATGGAACGCTGCTAACAATTGACGACGGACTGGTTTATCGGTAAACCGTTAGAATGACAAAATCAGACAAAACGCATTTTCGCCCGATTAATGAGGCAGTAAGAATCGGCCATGTTCATCTCAAGGTCGCCGATCTGGAGCGGGCGCTTGCCTTTTATTGTGATATCCTGGGATTCCATATCACCCAGCGTTATGGCGATAGCGCCGTATTTATTGCCGCGGGAGACTACCACCATCATATCGGTCTCAATACCTGGGAGAGCAAAGGCGGTTCACCACCACCGCCCGGAAGCACGGGGCTTTATCACACGGCCATTCTTTACCCCACAAGGGCATTGCTTGCCGATGCGCTTCGCCGTGTGCTCGCGGCCGGCATTGTGCTGGATGGCGCGTCGGACCATGGAGTGAGCGAGGCCATTTATCTTCGTGATCCTGACAATAATGGTGTTGAACTCTATTGGGATAAGCCTCGGGAGCTTTGGCCGGTCACTGCCAGCGGCTGCTTGCAAATGTATAGCAAGCGGCTCGACCTTGATAATTTACTGACAGAAATCAAACAGGATGATATTACAGAATCACCTAACAACAATCAGCGTATGCGCCTGCAAGCCCTTTCCCGCTGGGAAAATGAAGGGGGCGCCCTGATCCAGCCCGATGGGCTGGAGGTCAATCCTGAGGAGATTCATCGCTGACCTGTGGGGCGGCGGTGACTATTTTTTACTTTCGATATATTCCTGCACTAACACGGGGACGTCACTGCAGATGGCATCCACCCCGAGGCCCAGCCCGAGGAAATAATCATTCAGATTATGTCCGGGCCAGCCTGTCACAACAAACCCCTGCTTTTGGGCCTCCTTCACGGCCAGGCGGGTGGTGCCTTCCATTTTCACCCCGACTCTCCTGGAGCCAACCGCCTTGGCCGATTCCAACAAGTCCTGAGTGAGAGGTCCTCCTGTGATCAGCATGATATCAGCGTGGGGATCAATTTTCTTGATAGCCTTCAGCGGGCGTTGGTCAAAGGAGGTGAAAATGTAAGTCGAGCCTTGAGGGATGTGCGCGGTGACTCTCTGGTGAAGCTTCGCGGCATACCCTTCAATGCGGGAATCCGGATAAAGCTCCTTGTTGCTGGTCTTCATTTCAAATTCCACATACAAACCGGGTTTGTCGTTCAAATAATCAAGCAGCGCATCCAGAAAGAGCAGGGGCTCATTTTGCTTTTTGGAGCTGATCTTCCTCGCTTCCTCCGCATTTAGGTGTTCAACCGGGCCGCTGCCATGATGGGTGCGATGGAGCGAGTCATCATGAAGCACCACCAACTCACTATCTTTGGTCATGCGCACATCGAGCTCAAACCCTCGGATTCCTTTGTTGTAGCTGCTTTTGAACGCGAAGAGCGTGTTCTCCTCAAACTCATGCGCGCCACCCCGGTGCGCAAAATGAAATGGCCTTTTTTCGTCCGCATGCAAGCTCGGGAGGAATGAGAATGCCACGAGGGCGATGACAGACAGCATTGCGCGTGGGAATTTCTTCATAAAAATAAAAAACTACCAGCCATTCCGGCCGATTACAAGGCTTCCGAGGCTTCATCAAAACTTCCCTGAACTTCTTCTCAGCCAAAAGTATGATGCACGGTCATGAGCATTCTGCCATTTTCTGAAATGAGCACTCAAAATTTTGGTGGTGGATCCAGAACAGCCATTTGCCGGCTTGCCGTGATTTTATCCGCTGTGGTCGGTTTTCTCCCGCCACAGGCTTCAGCGGAGGAGCTGAATTGGCACGACGCCGGGTCGTTCGAAATCGAAGGCCGGGGCTGGGAGAAGACTGCAAGTCCCTACGGCCG
>CAZQUC010000037.1:11757-16909 GCA_964596095.1 uncultured Enterobacteriaceae bacterium | reverse complement strand
TGGAATACCAACCCGTCCCCGAGCCATCCGCCGCGCTGCTCCTCGCGGCCGCGTTAGCGGTGCGTTGCGCGTGGCGGGGGCGTCCCGCCCACCGCTGAAAGCGCAATGCTACGGAATCCGCGAGCTTTTTTCAAAAGAAGCAAGGCCGCAACGCCACGGTGAAGGAAGCGCGGAAGCGGCCTTGATCCTCCGGAGACCAAAGACGCGTCCTCCCGCGGTGGGCGGGACGCCCCCGCCACGCGATCACCGCTGGCTCAGCGCGAAGATGATCACGAAAATCAAAATAGGCAGGATGATATAGAAAAACACCTTCACCCAGCTCACAGGATGGCCGCCGGCGATGCGGCCGGTGTAGCCATTGATCACGACCTGGTAGTTCTGGCGGCCGTAATTGTAAGTGACGAGCCACACCGGCACGAGGATGTGCTTGAAGGTGCGCCCGCGGTATTCCGAAGCCACGCGCAGCCCACGCTGCGTGTCGCCCGGCACTTGTGCTGCGCACAGCGAACGGACGGCGGCTTCCATTTGCGCCAGATTGGTGTCCGCCGCCTGGCGCAGATCGACCTGATACCGCTCCACCACCCAGCCGCGCACGAAGGCGGCGTCGTAGTGTTTCAATTCTTCCGTCGGAAACGGCTCGACCTTGCGCAGGGCCTCAAGCGGCACGCCCGAGGTGCCGGGCACCAGATCGTCGTCGAAGAAATGCTCCAGATGCCCCGAAGCGGGCACCCAGCGGACCTTTTGCACCTGGCGGGTTTGCGTTTGGCCGTTGGCATCGCGATACCGCTCGGTTTCGTAGTAATAATAGCCGGCCTCGGCCGTCCAGTCCGCGCTGACGTGCGAGTCGAAGGTCCAATACGGCAGATAAATCCCGTGCAGCGTGTCGGTGAGCGCGGCCTTCTTGAGCTTGGTGGGGGCCAGCCAGTGCGAGCCATACCACCGCCGCAAGGCCTCCCGCACCCGCGGCTGATCGAGCTTGAAGGCGAGCAGGCTTTCCGGCGTGATGGCGTCCCGCGCCTCCTCGTGCGGCACGATGGCCGGCGAGCCGCAGAACTCGCAATTCTGCGCCGCCCGTGTCGCGTCGAAGACCATGATCGCGTGGCAGGACTGGCACTTCACCGTCCGCTTCGCCTCGCCCCAGCCCCGCCCGGAGGCCGGCACGTCGCGCAGCGCGGTGATGAGGTCGTGCTCGCGGATGATTTCCCCCTCCCGCGCCTCGCCCGGCGACCACGGCAGCGCATGGCCGCAATACGGGCACACCAGCGCTTGTTTCGCGGCGTTCCATTCGGCATCCCCGCCGCATTCCGGGCAGGGATGTTTGCGCAGCGCGGTGACTTCAGGCATGGGACGTGAGCGGAAGTTCGGAAAACCTCCGGATCATGACGCGCGAACCGCCCGAGGCAAATCCACCGGCGGGAAAAAATCGGCCCGGTGCGGGGTGGGGGAGCCGTGCGTCTGGAGTGCGGAGGCTTGCCTCCGCTCTGGCGCTCACTGGCTTGCCGGTGAGTCGAAAACAGAGGAAGAGTGCCAGAACCAAGGGAGGTGCCCCCCCGACGATGGCGGATCGACCTCTCCCGCTCCGGACGACGCCTCGTCGGAGGATTCGCCGCGATTTGAGGAACTATCTTTCCAGATTACTGGGTATCATTTTAGAGGCGCAAACCCCGAGCCTTCGGCCCGTGACGTTCAATCTTCCATGTCCAATTCGGGGCGGAAATCCGCCGCATGGTAGGAACTGCGCACCAGCGGCGCGGAGGCGACGTGGCGGAAGCCTTTTTTGAGAGCAATCTCTTTGTAGAGGTCGAATTGCGCCGGCTCGACGTAGCTCACCACCGGCAGATGTTGCGGGCTGGGGCGCAGGTATTGGCCGAGGGTGAGCACGGTCACGCCCGCCTCGCGCAGGTCGTCCATCGCCTGGAACAACTCCGGCTCCGTCTCGCCGAGGCCGAGCATGAGGCCGCTCTTGGTCGCGCAGCGCGCGCCGTTCTGCCGGGCGAAGTCCTTGGCGCGCTTGAGCACGTGCAGCGAGCGGGTGTATTTGGCGCGGGACCGCACCAGTGGCGTGAGGCGTTCGACCGTCTCCAGGTTGTGATTGAAAATATGCGGCCGCGCTTTCATCACGATGGCCAAGGCCCAGTCCTTGTCATTGAAGTCGGGCACGAGGATCTCGATGGTGATGCCGGGGTTCACTTCCCGCACCGCTTCGATGGTCTGCGCGAAGTGCTCCGCGCCGCCATCCGGCACGTCGTCGCGCGCCACGGCCGTGATGACGATGTGGCCGAGCTTGAGCCGCTTGGTGGCCTCGGCGACGCGCCGGGGCTCGTCGGGCGCGAGAGGAAAGGGCTTGGCCGTTTTCACCGCGCAGAATCCGCAGGCGCGGGTGCAGCGGTCGCCGGCGATCATGAACGTGGCTGTGCCCTGGCTCCAGCATTCCCAGCGGTTCGGGCATTGCGCCTCTTCGCACACGGTGTGCAGTTGCAGGTCGGAAATCAGCGCCTTGGTGGACCAAAACACCGGGTCGCGCGGCAGCCGGACCTTGATCCACGGCGGCTTCGTTTCCTGGTGCAGTTTCGGGTCGATCTTGATCGCCATGGCGCGGACCATGACGCATCCCGTGCCGGACGCAAATGGGTGTCGGACACCTCGGTTGTTTTCACGCGATCAATCAACGATCCATGGGCATTCCCAGCGACACGAAGGACGGAAAACTAGCTGTTTTGGAGAAATTTGATCAGGAGGAAGAGTGGCAACGGCCAAACCAAAAGACCGAGGAAGAGTCCGAGAGAAGACAATTGCAGGCAGGTTTGCCAAGTGGGCTGGGGAGGGGGGATTCCTTGCTGCCTGTGGGATCGGCTGGTGCGGCGAGTGGCATAAAGGGAGGCGAGAAGAACGGAAATCATCCACAGTGCCGCGCCGATGGCATAGCCATGGAGACCACCCGAGAAGTCATAAGAATGACGGGAGTCGTCCAAGAGGACGAACGCCAGCTTCCAGGGGAGAAATTGCGCGCCGATGACGACTACCCACCACTGCCAGAGGCGGGGAAAGAGAGGATGAGATAGGGCAGGCATGGTGGTTGAGGCTCGCGCGAAGAACGCTAAGCCCGCAAAGAAAAAGATATAGTGGCCTTCTTCAAAAAAATCTTTGCGGGCTTAGCGCCCTTTGCGCGAGTTTCAAAACTCCCTCACCGCCGCCGCTTCGCCGCCAGCACGGCTTCGATGCGGTCGAGGGGCAGGGTGTTGATGACGTCGGAGGGCGTGAGCCAGCCTTTGCGGGCGCTGCGGATGCCGTGCCAGAGGTATTGCAGGTGCTCGGGCCGGTGAGCGTCGGGGTTGAGGGCGCAGCGCACGCCTTTTTCCTTGGCGAGCGGCCACCAGCGCCAGTCGAGATCCAGCCGCCAGGGATTGGCGTTGAGTTCGATGATGGTGCCGGTGGCGGCGCAGGCGTCGATGACGGCGGGGAGGTTCACCGCGTAGGGTTCGCGCTTGAGCAACAGCCGGCCCGTCGCATGGCCTAACATGGTGACATAGGGATTCTCCACCGCCTTGATGATCCGCTTGGTCATCTCGGCTTCGGAGAGCGTGAAGACATTGTGGATGCTGGCCACGGCGTAATCGAGCGTGGCGAGCACGTCGTCGGGAAAGTCGAGCGAGCCGTCCTTGAGGATGTCCACTTCGGTGCCGGTGAAGAGGCGGAAGCCCTCGAAGGTGGCGTTGAGCGCGTGGATGGCTTTCACCTGCGCCGCCAGCCGCGCCGCGTCGAGCCCGTTGGCCTGGAAGGACGCCTTCGAATGGTCGGCGATGCCGAGATATTGCAGGCCCAGTTCCTGCGCCGCGGCGGCCATTTCCTCCAGCGTGGCGTGGCCGTCGCTGGCGTTGGTGTGGTTGTGGAACGTGCCGCGCAGATGGCGCAGCTCGATCAGCTTCGGCAGCGTGCCCTGCTCCGCCGCGTCGATCTCGCCCCGGTCCTCGCGCAATTCGGGTTCGATGAAGGCCAACCCCAGCGCGCGATACAGTTCGGCTTCGTCACGGATGGTTTCCGCGCAGCCTTCCAGGCGGTATTCATTGAGCGACCAGCCGTGTTTGAGCGCGCGCCCACGGAGGGCGACATTGTGCTCCTTGCTCCCGGTGAAGTAAGTGAGCGCGAAGGGATATTCCGCCGGGGTCACCGCGCGCACGTCGCATTGGCAGCCGTTGGCGAGGCGGATGCTCGCCTTGGTCGCGCCCTGCGCCAGCACGGTGGCGGCGAAGGGTTGTTGCACGAAGGCTGCGAGCACGGCTTCGCCTTTTTTGGTGGCGACGACGAAATCCAGATCGCGCACGATTTCCTTACCGCGGCGGAAACTGCCCGCGACCTCCGCGCGGGACACGTCGGGATGCTGCTTGAGCCATTCCAGCACCAGCGCCGCTTCCGCCGCCACGTCCGCCGCGCGGAAGACGCCGGTGTTTTGCTCGCGGTAGGCCAGGCCTTCGAGGATCTTTTGCGCCGTCTTGGCGCCGAAGCCGGGCAGTTTGGCGGCCGCGCCGGACGTGCAGGCATTCTTCAGGTCTTCCAGGCTGCCGACCCCGAGTTCGGCATGCAGCGCGGCGATCTTCTTCGGCCCCAGGCCGGAAATTTCAAACAGCTCGAAAATGGTCTCCGGAAATTCCGCGCGCAGCGTTTCGTAAAACTCCAGTTTTCCGGTGGAGGCCAGTTCGTGCAGCTTTTGCCGGAGCGCGTCGCCCAAACCGGGAATGCCCGTCAGTTCGTTCGCTTGCGCGCGCGCGACGATGTCGCCGACGAAAGATTCCACGGCCTCCGCGCCCTGGCGGTAGGCGCGGACCTTGAAGGCGTTCTCCCCTTTCAGTTCCAGCAGCAAGGCGATCTTTTCCAGCGTGTCGATGAGCTGTTCGCGAGTCATGGTGTCGCCGCACGAGAAGGCCGCTCCGCCGCCGCGTCAAATGGCTTCGGGGCTCGTAGCGGGGACGTCCCGCCCACCGCCAGCACGACATTGCCGACGCCACGCGCGATTCGGAATGGAAAACGCGTCTCCAGCCTGCCACGAGACTTGTGAAAGAGAGGCTTCTGTTGAAAGAGGGCGCGGTCTCCGAAGGGACATCGTGCCCGCGGTGGGCGGGACGCCCCCGCTACGCTCACGCCAGGATCCCTTTCA
>CAZQUC010000037.1:0-11747 GCA_964596095.1 uncultured Enterobacteriaceae bacterium | reverse complement strand
CTGGAAGCGGTAGGTGAGTTTTTCGTGATCGAAACCCAGCAGGTGGAGCAGTGTGGCGTTGAGGTCGTGGACATGCACGGGATCGCGCACGACGTTGAAGCCGAAGTCGTCGGTCTCGCCATGGACGTAGCCGCGCTTCACGCCGCCGCCGGCCAGCCAAAGGGAAAAGGCGCGGTTGTGGTGGTCGCGGCCGTCATCGCCGCCTTGCACCATGGGCGTGCGGCCGAATTCGCCGCCCCAGACCACCAGCGTGTCGTCCAGCAGGCCGAGGCGTTTCAGGTCTTTGACCAAGGCGGCGGAGGCGCGGTCGGTGTCGAGACAGTTGCGCTTGAGGGCGTTGGTCAGGTCGCCGTGCTGGTCCCACGCTTCGTGGAAAAGCTGCACGAAACGCACGCCGCGCTCCGCGAGCCGGCGAGCCAGCAGGCAGTTGCGCGCGAAGCTGGATTCGCGCGCGTCCTTGATGCCATACATCTCCAGCACCTCCGGCGGTTCGGAGGAGAGGTCCATCAACTCCGGCGCGCTGGTCTGGAGTTTGTAAGCCATTTCATATCCCTGGATGCGCGCGGCGGTTTCGGGGTCGCCCAGGTCCTCCAGCGCCAGTTCGTTCAGTTGTTTCAGGGTGTCGAGGGAGGCCCGCTGCGTAGAGGAGTCGATGCCGGGCGGGTTGGTCAAATACAAGACCGGATCGCCGGTGGAGCGGAACGGGATGCCCGCATACTTTGTGGGCAGGAAGCCGCAGCCCCAGTTGCTCGCGCCGCCGCTGGTGCCTTTGGCGCTGCTCAGCACGACGTAGCCGGGCAGATCCTCGCATTCGCTGCCCAGGCCGTAGAGCGTCCACGCGCCGAAACTCGGGCGCCCGAATTGTTCCGACCCCGTATTCATGAGGATCTGGCCCGGCGCGTGGTTGACCGAGTCGGTCTGCATCGAGCGGATCAGGCAAATATCGTCGGCGACCTCCGCCAGGTGCGGCAGGGTTTCGCCCAACTCCATGCCGGACTGGCCGGCTTTCTTGAACGCGAATTTCGGCCCCAACAGACCGGAGTTCGGTTTGATGAAGGCGGCGCGGTAGTTCTGCAACAACTCCGGCGGCGGCAGTTGGCCGCTGCGTTTGGCCAGTTCGGGCTTCGGATCGAACAACTCCAGATGGCTCGGCGCGCCCGCTTGGAAGAGGTAAATGACGCGCTTGGCTTTGGGCGCGTGATGTGGATGCCGCAGCGGCAGCCCCGCGCTGGCGGCGGCGCCGGCTTCGCGTTGCAGCAGTGAGGACAAGGCCAGCCCGGCCAGCCCGAGGCCGCAGTCCCGGAAAAACCACCGGCGGCTGAGACGCCGCGCCCGTTCGCGTTGCCATTCGGCGGTGATCGACAGAGGAGTTGAGTGCAACACACGCATGGGCTCAATAAACCCACCGGCCGACCTTTTTCCAGGCCAAACGGGCGTTGGGGATTTTTCTGTTTGGTTTGTCGCATTTTATTTAAGCCAGGCGATGTCGAGGCATGAAGAGCACAGCATGGATTTGCGGAAGCGGTTGGTGGCAGGACGGCAGCGCGGCCAAAGCGCCGAGGAACTCTCACGCCTGTTTGGTGTTCCCCCAGCACGCAGCCCTCCACGCTGTCAGCGCCATTGGCGGCATGCACATGGGTGTGCTCAGATAACGACCCCGGCTCCGCCGGGCTCCGGGGGGAACAGGATCGGCTCGCTTTCGGCCCACTCGTCATCGCTCATATCGGTTCCATAGCCGGCTCTTGGAGTCTGAGTTGGTTCCATCCGCCCCTTTGACCTCAGTTTTTACTCCTCCCATTAGCAGCCGCAGCGACGTGAAATCGCTTTGGTTTCAGGTTGTGAAAAAAGAGTCAGTTTATGCGTGAAAAATCAGCCTCCCGTTTACTCCGACCGATCACCCGTCGGCAAGTCCTGAAATGCAAAGCATGGAGAGCCCACACGCGCCGCGAGGGCGCGGGCGGTCCCCATTTGTTTTCTCCACTCCTGCGGCTTTGCAAAATGCGATTCGTTGTCGGACACTCCGCGCCATGATTCGTCGTCTTTTTCTTGTGTCATGGGGCGTCACCGTGGGATGGCTGGGAACGGTGCGTGGGGATGAACCGGATCGGCCCGATCTGCCGGTGATCGATCTGTCGCAGGATACGGCGCGGCAGGTGGTGATCGCGGCAGGGTCGGAGGAGGTGTATCAGGGGCATCCGACCACGGTGCTGATGCCGGATGGCAAGACGATCTTTGCGGTGTGGAATATCAATCATGGCGGGCACGCCGGGCCGATGGCGCGCAGCGATGATGGCGGGCGGACGTGGGTGCGGCTCGATGAGGTGCTGCCGGCGGGGTTCAAGTCGCACCAGAATTGCCCGAGTATTTATCGCTTGGTGGATCCCCAGGGCCAGGAGCGGCTGTGGGTGTGGTCCGCGGCGCTGGGCACGCGGAGCGGTCCGGGGATGCCGTCGATCATGAGCGAGGACGGTGGCGCGACGTGGAAAGAAATGCCGCCGCTGGGGTTCCGCTGTGTGATGACTTTCAGCAGCGTGGCGCGGCTGCAGGATGGGCGTTATCTCGGGCTGTATCATCGCGGGCCGGATGGCGAGGACCGCGCGCCGCTCGAAGTGCTGCAAACACTCAGCGCCGATGGTGGGTTCACGTGGTCGGAGCCGCGCGTGGTGGCAGCGGTGGAGGGGAAGAACCCCTGCGAGCCGTTCGTGTTTCGCTCGCCGGACGGTGGAGAGCTGTGCTGCCTGATGCGTGAAAACGGGCGCACGGGGCGCAGTCTGGTGATGTTCAGCGGCGACGAGGGCGCGACGTGGAGCCGGCCGGTGGATACGCCGTGGGGGCTGACGGGCGACCGCCACATCGGGGCGTATGCCGCCGCTGACGCACAGGACGGCCGGCTGGTGGTGGTCTTCCGCGACATGGCGCCGCAGTCGCCGACGCGCGGGCATTTCGTGGGCTGGGTCGGGCGCTACCGCGACATCAAGGAAGGCCCGCCGGGGCAATACCGGGTGAAGCTCCTGCACAATTTCGCCCGGCACGACGCGGGGTATCCCGGCCTGGAGCGGCTGCCGGACGGCACGTTCGTGGCCACGACGTATCTGAAATACCGCGAGGGCAAAGAAAAGCACTCGGTGGTCTGCACGCGCTTCACGTTGCGGGAAACGGACGCGCTGGTGGAGAAGGAGGCGTTTCTGTTTCGCCCGGCGGCGCCGTGAGCCGGGTGGGCGCGGCGATCCGGCCGACTTGGCAGCTCGCCTTCACCTTTGCCCTGCTTGCGCAAGCCAGGCCTCCATCCCTTCGCGGGTGATGAGGTAACGCAACCCGCAGCGCGGGCAGCGCATGCGGAGAGAGGCTTCTTCGCCGAAGAGGCCCGTGGGATCGGTCTTCATGACGGGGCCGAGCGCGGCCATCATGCGGTCCTGCGTGCAGCCGCAGTGCCAGCGGTAGGCGCGGGTTTCGAGCAGGCTGAGCTGCTCGGTCTGGTCGAGCGCGCGGATGGCGTCGTCGGTCAAGGAGGCGAGCCAGTCCAGATCGCAATCCGGCTGCGCGGCGACGAGCACGAAATCCTCCTCGCCATGCGCGAAGTAGCGCGCGGGACGTTGCTCGCTGCGGGCATGGAAAATTTCCGCCGCTTGGAAGAGTTTCAGCCCCTCGAAATCCACGCTGCTGCGGTGCTGGGGCTGGCTGCCGCGCGCCACGTCGGCGAAGAACAGGTTCTTCCCCATTTCCTTGACGTTGTCGGTGAAGATTTGCCCGACAATGGTGCCGCGCGGGTTGTCGCCGGTGGCGAACAAATTGAGCCGCGGGCGTTCGAGATGGGCGGTCCAGGCGATGGTTTCGTTCCACGGGCGCGAGGCGCAGTAGAGTGTGAGCGCGGCGAGCAGTTCCTTGAACAAGCCGTCGTGAAAGGGCGCGTGCTGCACGCCGAGGCGGCCCTGATAAAGGTAATAATCCACGTAGAGCGACTCGAAGGCGGCGCGGGCGACGAGCGCGTTGCGGCCGCGCACGAAGTAAGTGCGCACTTCCAGGGACGTGCTGTCGTCGGGTTCTTGGGTCGGGATCGCGTTGTCGCTCATGGGTCTTCGGGCAGGGTGAGGGCGGTGACGGCGTCCATGGCACGGGCGGCGAGGTGTGTGTAGTGGTTCTTGCCTTTGCCGGCGAGTTCCTCCGGGGTGAAGGCGATGGGATCGCCGACGACGAGCCTGATTTTTGCGGGACGCGGGAAGGACGCGCCGCGGGGCATCGCCTCATGGGTGCCGAAGAGGCGCACCGGTTGCACGGGCACGCCGGCTTTGGCGATGACGAGGCCGACGCCCGGCTCCGGCGGCTTCGGCAGGCCGTCCCAGCTCCGTGCGCCTTCGGGGAAAAGCAGCACGCGTTCGCCGCGTTGGAGCAGGCGGATGATGTTTTTCAGGGCCGTCATGTCCGGGTTGTCCTGATCCACCGGCACGACCTGGAGCCGTGGGTAAATCCATCCGCCCACGCCGCGCAGCAGGGTCTTGCGGGCCAGAAACCAGATCGCCTTCCGGTAGGCGATGCCCACCATCGGCGGGTCGAAATAGCTCACGTGATTGCACACGATGAGCGCCGGGCCGGATTCGATCAACCGCTCGCGATGCACGACGCGGTAATCGAACCACAGGCGGGCGGCGATGCGGCAGAGGGTGTGAACGGTGCGGTAAACCGGGGTCATGCGTCGGAAGCGGAGGCGGGCCGGTCTTGGGCGCGTCGCGGGCAAGGCGGAGACGGGCCGGCCATGAGTGAACCGGGGATGTAACCCTCGCCGCCGAAGCTGCAAGAGCGGGAATGTGTTTCCCGGTCGTCTTCCGGTCGTTGTTCCGAAAAAAGCCGTCGCCGCTGGAAAACCAGACGACGACGGCTCGGGAGGGCGGGCGCCGGTTGGGGCGGCCCGCGTTTTGATGGTGTCCCCGCTTACTTCACGCGGAAGAAGCGTGCGCCCGAGGTGGGCAGCGGGAAGGTGTAGGGGCTGGCTTGGCCGGTGAGGTCCGCCCAATCGATGAGGTCGGTGGATTCCTGGAGCACGCCGTCGAAGGTCACTTCGATATTGCCGCCGACGCGGCGGATCTCGATGCCGCCGGCGGGCGGAGCGACCGGTGAGGCGGTGAGCCGGATGTTGTCGATCCACACGTTTTCGTTGGCGCCGCCGGTGCGCGCGCCCCAGCCGAACCCGGCGCCGGCCAGCGGCGTGAAGCCGGTGACGGGCAGGTCATGGAAGATCACCCGGTCGCCATACCACACGTCCACCGTGCCATCGGCATCCACCTTGACCACCACCCGGACATAATCCGGGAAGAAGGTCAGCTCGGCGGGGGCCATCACGACTTCGGCGACGGTTTCGCCGAGCCAGCGGACCGCGATGCCGGTGTTGTCGTTTTCGTTGAGATAGGTATCGAAGGAAACCACCAGGCCATTGCCCGTGCCTTCCTCGCCGAAAGGCCCCGTGCCCGTGTGAACCTCGGGCGCCCAGGCGAAGCTGAAGCCGTCGGCGGGCGCGCCTTCCAATTCCTTGCCCACCGCGACGTCGAAGCGCGCGATGATCGAGCCGATGGGAACCCCGTCGTTGAAATCATCCACCAGCAGGGCGCCTGTCTGGTTGGCCTCTTCAATGGTCAGCTTGGCGACGCGGGAATCATCGACGCCACCGGCGTCATCCTCGAAGGCGGCGCCATTGACGACATAGCTCAACGAGGTTGCTTGATCGAAATCCAGTGTGGCGTCGGGATCCGGCAACGTGGGATCGACGACCGCGAGCCGCACGATGTCACTGGTGGAGGAGGTGCTCACGCCCGTGGCCACGGCGCGGAAGCGGCGGCCATGATCGGCCAGCGTGGCCGCCGTCACCGTGTAGGAAGCGGCGGTTGCGCCGGCGAGGGGAGCGAAGACGTCCGAACCGGCCGGCGCGCTTTCCCACACCCAGGTGGCTTGCGCCGGGTCGTTGGTCTCCACCACGAAGGTCGCGTTTTGGCCGGCGAAGACCGCCGCGTCCACCGGCTGGCGGGTGATGGCCAGCGGCCCCGCGTAGTTGCTGGTGCTGATTTCCAGATTGTCGATCCAATGATTCTCGTTCAACCCCCCGGTGCGGGCATAGACGCTGAACACGCCATTGGCGATGCCCGTCCAGCCGGGAAGCTGGAGCTGGTGGTGATGGACCACGCCATTCAAGGCCACGTCCACCTTGCCGTCATTGCTGACGTGGATGCCCACGCGCGCCCAGTCCGGCGGGCGGATGCCGGCGGGCACGCGCAAGTCACTGATGAACGCGCCCTGGTATTTCACGCCGATGGCCGGGGCGTCGGCGCCATAGACATCGAAGGTGACGCTCAGGCCCGAGCCCACGCCTTCCTCGGCATCGCCGCCGCCGACCGTGGTTGGAACGTCGGCGCCCCAGTTGAAGCTGAAACCGTCGGCGGGCGAGCCGCCGGTGGCGAAATTCACGTCGAAGGTCGCCACCAACGCGCCTTGCGCCGCCGCGGTGTAAGGCGCCACCGCCACCACGCCGGCCTGGCCGTTGGCGGCGTCGGTCAGGACGAGATAGCCGCTGTCATCGGGACCGCCGGAAGTCTCGATCACCAATTCGCGCTCCGCTCCATCCTGCAAGCCGTGGGTGGTAGCGGCAGGCACGACGCCGGAAGCCGAGCCGGTATTGGCCAGGCTGCCATTGAAGGCGAGCGCCACTTGTGGCGCGCTGTGGGTGAAGTCCACCACGGTCAACAAGGCCTCGGCGCTCGCCGCTTCCTTGTCGGGAGCGAGCCGGACGACCGCGCGATACAACGCGCCATCATCGGCCGGTGTCAGCGCCGGCGTGGTATGGGTGGTGGCGGTCGCTCCGGCGATGTCGGCGAAATCAGCCTCGCCCGTGCCCTTGCGCTGCCACACGATCGTGGCGGGAGGCACGGCGTAATTGGGCTCCACCGCGAAGGTGGCGGTCCCGCCCGTCGGCGCGAGCGCGGGAGCGGGTTGGCTCACGAAGGCGGCGTCGCCGGTATGAACCACGGGCGCGATGCGGACCCGGCTGATGGCGTGCTCCTGGTTGGCGCCGCCGGTGCGCGCGTAAAACGCATACTTGGCCAGCGAACGCGCCGACCAGCCGGGAATCGGCACGTCGAGGAAATAGAAGCGCCCGTTGACCGCGACGCTGGCGAGGCCCTCCGGCGTGAGTTCCACGATCACGGGGATCGAATCCGCGCCGGTATTCAACTCGGCGGGCGTCACCCGCACCGACCCCAGCACCGTCGAACCCCAGCGCAAGTCCACGGACGGTCCTTCGCCGGGGACGTTGTAGGGATTGCCGTCCGTATTGTCATACACATCGAAGCTCACGCGCAGTCCGCTGCCCGAGCCGTCTTCCGCCGCGCCGCCCGCCGGCGTCTGGGCTTCCTCCACATCCGGCGCCCAGTTGAAGCTGAGGCCGTCGGCCACCACGACGTTGTCCGGGTCCGCGCCGGTCTGGCTCATCGACAGGTCGAAGGCGACGGTGATCCCGCTCACGGCTTGGCCGGGGTTCTGATCGTCGATCACGAACGCTCCCTGCTGGTCATTGGCCGCTGCGGTCAACACCAGACGCCCCGCGCCGGTATCCACCGCGGCCGTGCCATAGACGTCGCCTTGCGGCGGATCGGCGGTGAAATTTTCCTGATAAGCATACGCCGGCTCGGTGAAGTTGATCACCGTCAGCGTCACTTCCTCCGAATACGTCGTGCCACCCTGGTCCTCGAGGGCCAACCGGTATTTGGCTCCGTTGTCGGCGGCTGTCACGCCGGCCGTGCCCACGAAATCGGGCTCGATCGCGCCCGGCACGGCCACGAAGGTCCCGCCTTCCGGCGCCTGGCGTTCCCATTGGTAGCCGAAGACCACTTCCGGCGCGCGATTGGTGACCAAGGTATAAAACCGTGGTGTCGAGCCCGCCATGAAGGCCGCGGATTGCGGCTGGTGCAGGAGGCCCGCCCGCACCGGACCCGTCTCGGTCGTGAGGGTCAGGTCGTCGATGAAATGATTGGCATTGAGACCGCCGGTCGCCGCGCCGAAGCCGTAGGCGACGCCTTCGATGGCTTGCAGGATCGGCAATGGCAGGCGGGAGAAATACGTCACCCCGTCGAAGACCACGTCGAGCGACCCGTCCGCATGAAGCTGGATGCGGACATCGGCCCACAAGGGCGTGCCGTTGTCACCGGTGATCAGCGCCTCGATCGGCACCATCACCTCGGCGATCTGTTCGTTGCCGTAACGGATGGTGATGGCGGGCGCTTCCGCCGGCAGTGGCGGATCCTCGGGTGGATCCGGCTGGATGGTATTATTGTAGGTATCGAAGGCCACGATCAGCCCGGTGCCCGTGCCCTCCTGGCCCCAGGCCGAGCCTAAGTCCGTTTCCGGAGCGAAGACGAAGCTCCACCCGTCCGCTGGCGCGCCGATGCTGCCGCCGATACGGGCTTTGAAGGTCGCGGTGAAGGCGTTCACCGGCTGGCCGCCGTCCAGGTCCGTGATGACAAAACTGCCGACCTGGCTGTTTTCGGTCTTGGTCAGCTTCAAGGCTCCGCCGGCAAACCCGCCGGGGGATTCGATGACGGCCGTGCCGTGCAATTGGGCGCCTTCGGGCTGGGGATCGGCGCTGGCATCATAGAAGCCGTCGTCGAAGGTGTTGGTGTAGGAACCGGCCTGAAGGCCGAGTGGGAATAGCGTCGCGCCAAGGCACATCAGTGCCCCGCGCCAAATCGGGGATCGCATGGGGAATTCGGGGTTCGGGGTGATAAACGCAAACGCGGAGGGGTGATCCGCACGAGACCCACCCGTTAGCGCCGGCTCAGGACCACGCGCAAAAGGAAAAGCGTGACGTCTTCGTAAAACAGGCCTACTTTCCCTTGCGCCGATTGCCTTGATTATTAAAGACTTTTCCGGGGTGGTGATGGTTTTCACTGTAAGACAAGCCGCGGATGGCAACCGGAACCGCCTTGCATGAAATCGCGGGGGATGTAATCCAAAGGCGATTTTATCATGGTAAGCGACCGCAGGCGGGCTTGAATGCCCCGCATCACCCTCAGGCATCATGCTCGATTTCACGCGCGAACTGCTCTCCCTGCACAATTTGCCCTGCACGGCCTTGCTGGGGGTGGTGATGTTTTACTGGCTGCTGGTGATCTTCGGGGTGTTGGAGAACGACTTTGAAGGTGGCGGTGTGGAGGCGGCGGATGCGGTGGACGCCCTGGAACCGGAATTCGGCCGCGACGCGCCGGCGCCGTTGAGCGTGAGCACCCATGGGGAAATCCATTCCGCCACCGGCGCGAGCGCGCTCTCGGAACAGCGGCGGTCGCGGTTTTTCAGCTTCGGCGAAGTGCCGCTGAGCATCGCGGGCACCTTCCTTGCGCTCTTCATGTGGATGGTCTCGATGGCGGCGAATTTTTATCTCAATGGCACGCCGGGAAACCGCTCGCTGACCACCGCCTTCCTGCTGCTCTTTCCCAATGCCTTCGTCAGCTTCGTGCTGACCCGCATCGCCATCATCCCGCTGGACCGGCTTTTTACCGCGTTGCGCCATACCGCCACGGAGAATGAGCGCGTCCTGGGCCGCGAGGCGCGGGTCATTTCCGCGACCGTCGATGAGCGCTACGGCCAGGCCGAGATCGCCACCAACGCCGCGCCCGTGCTCGTCAATGTCCGCGTCGCGCCGGGCCATGCACCGATGACCCGCGGCACGCCGGTGACCATCACCTCCCGCGAGGCCGACGGCGCTTACTATTTCGTCACTCCCGTCACCGACACCCAACCCGCTCCCCACGATTTATGATCCCGATGCTCTCATTCCTGCCCGAACTGCTCACCTCCGGCACCATCATTGGCATCGTCGCCGTCATCGGCGTCGTCATCCTCATCTCGCGGTTCTACCGCAAGGTCCACCAAGGCCAGGCCATCGTCCGCAACGGTTACCCGAGCACCAAGGTGTCCTTCAATGGCATCCTGGTCTTCCCGGTCATCCAGCAGATCGAATACATGGACATCTCGGTCAAACGGATCGAGATCGCGCGCCAGGGCAAGGAGGGCCTGATCTGCAAGGACAACATCCGCGCCGACATCAAGGTCGCCTTCTTCGTCCGCGTCAACAAGTCGGATCAGGACGTGCTGCGGGTCGCGCAATCCATTGGCTGCGAGCGCGCCTCCAGCACCGACATGATCCGCACGCTCTTCGATGCCAAATTTTCCGAAGCGCTGAAAACCGTCGGCAAGCGCTTCGATTTCGTCGATCTCTATAATGAGCGCGATCACTTCAAGGATGAAATCCTCAAAGTCATCGGCACCGATCTGAACGGCTTCGTGCTCGATGATTGCGCCATCGACTACCTGGAGCAGACGCAGTTGGAAAACCTCGATCCCGACAACATCCTCGATGCCGAGGGGATCAAGAAGATCACCGAACTCACGGCCATCCAGGCCAAGCTTTCCAACAACATCCAGCGCGACAAGGAGAAGGTCATCAAGCAGCAGGACGTGCAGGCCCGCGAAGCCATCCTGGAGCTGGAGCGCCAGCTCTCCGAAACGGAAGCCAAGCAAAAACGCGACGTCGAAAGCGTGAAGGCGCGCGAAGAGGCCGAGACCACCAAGGTTCAGGAAGAAGAGCGCCTCAAGGCCGAGCGTGCCCGCATCGCCTCCGACGAGGAAATCGCCATCGCCACCGAAAACAAGGACCGCCAGGTGCTCGTCGCCCAACGCAACAAGGAACGCACCGACGCGGTGGAAGTGGAGCGCGTCTCCCGCGATCGCGAGTTGGAAGTGATCGAGCGCGAACGCCTCACCTCCTTGAAAGCCATCGAGAAAGAAAAGGCCGTGGAAATCGAAAAGAAGGCGATCCAGGACGTCATCAAAGAGCGCGTGATCGTGGAGAAAACCGTGGTCGTCGAGCAGGAGAAGATCAAGGACACCGAGGCCTTCGCCGGCGCCGAGCGGCAGAAGCAGGTCGCCGTCACCCTCGCCGAAAAGGCCGCGCAGGAACAACTCATCCAGAAGATCAAGGAAGCCGAAGCCGCCAAACAAGCCGCGCAACTCAAGGCCGAGCAGGACGCCTTCCAGGCGGTGAAAGCCGCCGAAGCCGCCAAGGAAGCCGCGCAACTCAAGGCCCAGGAAATCCTCACCCTGGCCGAAGCGCGCCAGGAATCCGCCGCGCTCGATTCCAAGGCCGAGAAGCTGCTCGCCGAAGCGACCACCGCCAAGGAAGCCGCGCCCGGCCTCGGACAGGCGCAGGTCTTGCTCGCCCAAGCCGAGGCCGCGCAGAAGTCTGGCCAGGTCGAAGCCGAAGTCGCGCAGTTGCGCTTCGCCGCCGAAGCCGACGGCATCACCAAGAAAGCCGAGGCCATGAAACTCTTCGAGGAAGCCGGCCGCGAGCACGAGGAATTCAAGCTCAACCTCGAAAAGACCAAGACCGTCGAGTTGGCGCAGATCAACATCCAGAAAGACATCGCGGAGCAGCAGGCCGTCGTGCTCGGCGAAGCGATGAAAACCGCCAAGATCGAAATCGTCGGCGGCGAAAGCACCTTCTTCGACAAGATCACCCACGCCATCGGCACCAGCCGCGCCGTGGACCGGTTGGTCGAAGGCAGCCGCACGCTCAGCGACGTGAAGGAGACGTTCTTCAACGGCGATCCCGACTACTTCAAAGCCCAGCTCAAAGGCATGGTCGATCAATTCGGCCTCACCAGCGAGGATTTGAAAAACCTCACCCTCACCGCCTTGATCGGCAAACTGATCGG
>CAZQUC010000036.1:0-16969 GCA_964596095.1 uncultured Enterobacteriaceae bacterium | reverse complement strand
CAAACTTGCGATTGAGAACCCGTTTCCTTGCGATAAAGGACGGCCTCATTTGTGTGTTCATGCAACTGCGTCTTCCACTCGTCCTCGCCTCGCAATCCCCCCGCCGCCGCGCCTTGCTCGCCGAGGCGGGGCTGGACTTCATCCCCGCGACGGCGGACGAGGTGACGGAAGCTCACGAAGCCTTGCTGCCGCCCGCGGTCCTGACCACTTACAATGCGCGTCTCAAAGCGGCGGCCGTGGCGCGACGTCATCAGGGCGCGCTGGTGCTGGGCGCGGACACGCTGGTCTATCTCGACGACGAGCCGCTAGGCAAACCGGCCACGCTGGAGGAGGCCGCGGCCATGTTGGGACGCCTGGCCGGGCGCACCCATCAGGTATGCACGGGCGTGTGTCTGGCGGGACCGGAGCCGGGCCGGGTGGAGGAATTTCATGAATTGACCCACGTGACCTTCCACCCGCTGAGTCCGGAGCAAATCCAGGAATATCTGCGGCTGGTGCCGGTGCTCGACAAAGCGGGCGCCTACGCCGCCCAGGAGCACGGCGAGCACATCATCGCCCGCCTGGAAGGCTCGCGGACCAATGTTATCGGCCTGCCGATGGAGAAAACCCTCGCCGCCCTCGCCGCCTGGGAGGTGACCGTTCCGGAGGTCGCGCGGTGAAAACAACCACCCTCACGCTCCGCCCGGGGGAGACCCACACCCATTTCATGCCCGATACCACCGCTTTCGCCCCGTCCGCCGTTGCCTCCCGCGTTGCTGTTGTGGCGAAGCCGGCGGGCGCGGTCGCCCCTGAGCCCGGCGGCCTCCGTCGCCGCGCCTCATGGGTCTTGCGCCTGTTGCTGCTGGCGAGCCTCGGGTGGGTGAGCGCCTGCTCGCTCGCCCCCGCGCGGCGGCCGCGGCCGCCGATCCTGAAAGCGACGGGCGGGCTGCCGCCGATGACCGACGCCCGGCCGCGCGATGTGGTCTCCGTGCCGATGGTCTATGATCCCGAGCACACCGTCCCGGTGGTGACGGCGCGGCTCAATGGCGGCCCCGGCTTTCCGCTCGTGCTCGACAGCGGCGGCAACCATACCATCATCGGCAAGCATCGCGCGGACCGCGCCCGGCTGCCCTCCCTCGGCGCGACGGGCCAGATCACCACCGCGTTCGGCAACCGCGAGAAGACCGAACTCGCCCTCGTGCGTGAGCTGCAACTGGGCCGGCTGACCCTCCATGACGTGCCGGTGCTCGTGCATGGCTTCAGCCAATCCAAACTCACCGAAATGCTCGGTGGCGAGCTCAACGTGCTCGGCACGCCCGCCCTGTCCGCGTTCGCCTTCGTGAGTTTCGACTACCGCCGCCAGCGCGTGCATTTCTCCTACGACCAGCGCTATTCCACGCCCTCGCGGCGGGAGGGCGCGTTCCGGCTGCCGCTCAGCTTCACCGCCGACGGGCATTTGCGCGTTCCGATCACCTTTCCCGGCGGCCGCACGCGGCAGGCCATCGTCGATACCGGCTATGATGGCGTGCTGCTCATCAGTCCGGAAACGCTGGACTCGCTCGGCCTGTCGCATCATGCCGCGACCGGCCGGCCCGTGCGGGCGGTCGGCCCGGGCGCGGAATTATCGGGCCGCGTCTTCCTGCTGCCGGGCCTGCGCATGGATGGCCAGGATCTCCCCGAGGTCGAAGCCTGGACGGGCAAGATCGCCGAGCCGCTGCTCATCGGCAGCGGTCTGCTCCGTTACTTCAAGGCCACCTTCGATTTCGAGCGCATGGTGCTGTGGCTCGAGCGGCCGTGAGGGGAGGGGGCGCGCCGTGCCGGAATAGAGCCATCCACGGGCGCGGCATCGGGTGATCTTTCCTTTCCGGCGTGTTGCAAATCCGCGTTCGAGACCTAACCTCGTTTTTCATCGCCCGTTTCGTCTTCCTCGAATTTTTTCCGCCACCATGCCCGAATCGTTTCCCTATCATCCGATGACACTGCCCGCCAACCCCTTCACCCTCTGGTTGCCCGGCCGGCTGCGCTCGCGCACCGCCGCCTCGTGGTCCGCCCCTGCCTCCGCCGCGCCGGCGGCGAAAGCGGAGCTCGTCCTGCCCGCGCAAGGCTTCACCGTGTGGACCAAAAAGCGGCCGTCGCTCGCGGCGGTCCCGCCATCGTCCCCGGCCGTCACGACGCCTGCGCCCGCCGCGCCCGTCACTCCGGTGGCCGCGCCGGTCAAACCGGCCGCGCCTGCGCCCGCCGCGGCCAAAGCCGCCATTGCCGCCGCGTTGGCGGCCGCGCCCGTGGTGGCCGAACCGGTGCTCGCTCCGGCGGCGGCGGCGCCCGCTTCTCCCCCCACCGTTTCCGCCCCCGCCACCACTACCACTCCGTCCTCACCGATTGTGACATCCACACCCACGCCACCGCCCTCCAACCGCCCGCCCTTCAATACCTTCAATCTGCTGGTCCTGGCCGCCATTCTGATCGCGCTCGGCTATGTGGCGGTCTTGCTCGGCGAGGCCAAGAAGCAAAACCAAGCCACAACGGAGAGCCTGCACGCCGCCGAAAGCGCCGGTCTCACCGCGCAGCAGGAATTGGAGACGGCGCAGGCGGAAATCGGACGGTTGAGCGGCGATTTGGCCACGGTCGAGGCGGCCAAGAAAACCGCTGACATCGCCCTCGAGACCGCCAACAAGAAGATCGCCGATTACGAAAAGCGGCTCTCCACCGCCCAGCAGGAATCCGTCGCCACCATCGCCGGACTTCAGCAGCAGTTGGACGCGTCCGCGAAGTCGCTCACCGAGACCAAGAAAGTCGCGGAAACCCGCGCCGGAGAAGCCAAGAAAGTGGAAACCACCCTGGCGGAAAAAGAGAAAGCGCTGACCGAGGCCAAGACGACATTGGAAGAAACCCAAACCCGCCTTGCCGGCGCCGACAAAGCCACCGCCGATGCCAAGGCCGCCGCCGAGCAGCTTAAGAAAGAGCAGGACACACTCAAGGCCGACGCCGCGAAAGCCACCGCCCTCGCCGAAGCCGCCACGCGCGACAAGGAAGAGTTGAAAAAATCCGTGCAGGCGCTCGTCGCCAGCGTCAAGGAACTGGAGGAAGCGCTCGCCCAGGCCAAGAAAGCGGCGGCTCCGGCTCCCGCGCAGTAAACCCGTCCCGGCGACCTCCCCGACGAGTTCATGCCCGACACGGACACGGTTTCCCAGTTATCCCTTCCCGCTCTCGGCGCGCTCTTCGTGGGCGGCATGGCCGTGCTGGCGATTTCCCGCGGCGTGCTCCGACTGATCCGGGGCGTCGCCGCGCTGGCCATCGGCCTTGTCGTGGGCACGGTGGTGTTTTTGCAAGCGCCGACCTATTTGGCCGGCGTGGTGGACAATCCCTCCGGCAAATTGCTCGCCGGACTGAGCGTCATCGGCGGCGCCCTCGGGCACCTCGGCTCCCGTTTCACCTTGGGCAAGCTGCTCGGCGGACTGGACGCCGCGGCGGCGGCCGGGCAGACGTTATCCAAAGGCAAAGCCGCCCTCATCAGTTTGCTGCCCTCCGGCTTTCTCATGTGGGCGGGAGGGATTTTCATCCGGCTCACCGGGTCACTTAGCGGCATGGAGCATCTGGATGAAGGCAAGGCCGGCGACTGGCCGTGGCTGGCCCAGGCGAGACAGGTCTTGAGCCAGGGCACGCTGGGCCGGATTTTCAATGCCACCGATCCCGTGACCTCGCCGGAGACCCTCCGCTTGTGCGAGATCCTGGTTTCCTACCGCGTGGATGAGCGGTTCCAGAAGGTCAGAAAAGATCCCGACTTCCAAGGCATCGTCACCCATCCTTTGTTTCAGCGCCTGCTCAAGGATCGGGAAGTCCGGCACGCGGTCGCGCATTCCAATTACGCGCGACTGCTCACATTGCCGGAGATCCGTGCCGCCGTCGCCGATCCCACTCTCGCCCGCGAATTGCGCGCCCTGCCCGAGGAGCGGATCGTGCGGGCGGAGCCGGTGGAATAACCGGCCAGCCCGCATTTCTGTCAAAAAGCGTTCGAGTCGGCGCGGAGGTGCGACAAGTCATTGATTACGAACGCAAAAGTGACAGGGTATGCTGCGTGTTCCCGAGGAGCGGCGCTCTCGCATGCTCCAGAGTTGGAGCCGAAAGCGACGGGTGGCGGCCAAGGCCGGGCTACGGCGTGAAAAGGCTGAAGAGGAGCTGGGCCTCGGACACGGTTTCGTTGTTGACCACGCAGCGGGCGCGGGCCTGGCCGATGCTGCGGCGGATTTTGAGAATCTCCGCCTCGATGAACAACACATCGCCGGGCACGACGGGCTTGCGGAATTTCACGTCGTCGGCGCTCATGAAATAGCCGATCTTGCCCGCGTTCTCCGGGATGCGGAGCATGAGGATGCTCGCGACCTGGGCCATCGCCTCCAGTTGCAGCACGCCGGGCATCACCGGGTGGCCGGGGAAATGTCCTTGGAAAAACGGTTCGTTGATGGTCACCGATTTGACGGCGGTGCAGCGGTTGTCGCCCTCGAAGCCGATCACCCGGTCCACCAGCAGGAAAGGATACCGGTGGGGCAGGATCTTCATCACTTCGTTGACATCGAGCACGGCCTCGCCGGTGGGCAGATTGACCGCCGGCACCATCGACGCCATGCGGCGGTAGGTTTCGGCGAGCTTGCGCGCCATTTCGGTGTTCGGTCCGTGGCCGGGCTTGATGGCGATGACATGGCCCATGAGCCGTTTGCCGCCGAGCATGAGATCGCCGATGAGGTCGAGGATCTTGTGCCGCGCGAATTCTTCCGGAAAGCGCAGCGGCTCCTTGCTGAGCACGGCGTCGCCGCGCAGCACGACGGCGTTTTCCAGGCTGCCACCCTTGATGAGCCCCTTCTCCAGCAAGGGCTGCACGTCCTCGTAATGCACGAAGGTCCGCGCCGGCGCGATTTCCTTTTCGTAAATCTCCGGTGTGATCTCCGTGGAATAATACTGCGTGAACTTGCCGTTGCCGCCGGCTTGCGTGCAGGAGAGCCGGAATTTTTTGTCCGGCACGATGGTGATGAGGCTGCCGGCTTTGGTTTCGAGATGGATCGGCTCGCGCACTTCGAAGACCCGGCGCATCGCCTCCTGCGGAGCGAGGCCGGCTTTTTTGATGCACTCGACATAGGGCAAGGCGGAGCCGTCGCCGATGGGCGGCTCGTTGGCGTCCATTTCGATGATGGCGTTGTCCACGCCCATCCCCGTCAAGGCGCTGATGACGTGCTCGACGGTATGCACCTTCACGCTGCCCTGCGCGAGCGTGGTGGCGCGCTCCACGGTCTGCACGTTTTCCACCTTGGCCTCGATGAACGGCTGGTCTTCGAGATCGACCCGACGGAAACGCAGGCCGGTATTCGGCTCGGCGGGGCGGAGCGTGAGCGTGACTTGTTCGCCCGTATGCAGGGACGTGCCGGCCAGGCTGGCCGGTTTGGCGAGGGTGTGTTGGAGTTCGACGCGAGTTGACATAACGTGCGGGGTGAAACCGTCGCCCGGAGCCGGGCGACCGGAACCATCCGGGGAACCCGCCGCCTACCGTCAAGCCGCCGCCTGGTCAAGTCTGAAAGCCGCTGGAGGCATCGCGGCGCCTTCCGTCCACCGCGGGAGGAGAGGGCCTGAGCACGGCGCGAGGAAGGGCGAAGAGAGGTTGAATTGGGAATAACGTCGCCGCCGCCGGGTCATCGTGCCTGCGGCGGGCGGGACGCCCCCGCCACGACCTTGGCCCACGAATCTTTCAGCGCGACGATGCGGTTGAAGACGGGCGCGCCGGGGTGGCTGTCTTTGGTGTCGGCGATGAAATAGCCGAGCCGCTCGAATTGGCAGCGCTCGCCTGGCGCCAGCGTGGCCACGGCCGGCTCGACCTTGGCGTCGGCGAGGGTTTCGAGGGACTGGGGATTCAACTCCGTCACGTCGCCGGTCGGCTGCTCCACGGTCCACAGCCGATCGTAGAGCCGCACCGGCACGGTGTGCGCATGGGCCGCGCTCACCCAGTGGATGATGCCCTTCACCTTGCGCCCGCCGTGGCGCGACTCGGGATCGTAGGCGCATTTCAATTCGATGACTTCGCCGGCCGCGTCCGTCACCACTTCTTCGCAGGTGATGTTGTAGGCGTAACGCAGGCGCACTTCGCGGCCGGGGCCGAGGCGGAAGAATTGCTTCGGCGGGTCGAGCATGAAGTCGTCGCGCTCGATCCACAACTCACCCGCGAACGGCGCCTGGCGCGAGCCGAGTTCTGGATGCTCGGGATGATTCACCGCGTCGATCATCTCCACATGGCCGGCGGGCCAATTGACGAGTGTGACCTTGAGCGGCCGCAGCACGCCGAAATAACGTGGCACCGTTTTGTTCAAGACCTCGCGCACGCAGCCGTCGAAGAGCGCGAGATCGGTCACGGAGTTGAACTTCGTCAGCCCGATCTTGTGGCAGAAATTCCGGATGGCTTCCGGCGGCACACCGCGGCGGCGGACACCAGCCAGCGTCGGCATGCGCGGGTCGTCCCAGCCGTCCACCACGCCTTCTTCGACCAACCGCCGCAGGTTGCGCTTGCTCATCACCGTGTGGGTGAGCTGGAGCTTGGCGAATTCGATCTGGCGCGGCTTGGCGGGCACCGGGCAATGCTCGATCACCCACTCGTAAAGCGGCCGGTGCGCCTCGAACTCCAACGTGCAGAGGCTGTGGGTCACTTCTTCCTTCGCGTCCTCCAGCGGGTGGGCGAAATCATACATCGGGTAAATCGGCCAGCGCGTGCCGGTGTGGTGATGCGCGGCGTGGAGGATGCGGTAGAGCGCCGGATCGCGCAGATTGAGATTCGCCGCCGCCATGTCGATCTTCGCCCGCAGCACGCAATGGCCGTCGGGATACTCGCCGGCGCGCATCTTCGCGAACTCGGCGAGGTTTTCCTCCGGCGAACGGTCGCGCCACGGGCTGTTCGTGCCCGGCTCGGTCAGCGTGCCGCGGGTCGCGCGCATTTCTTCCGGCGTCTGGAAATCGACATAGGCCAGCCCTTCCTTGATGAGATGCGCCGCGCAGTCGTGGTAAAAATCGAAGTAATCGCTCGCGGCATAAAAGTGCTTGCCGAAGTCGAAGCCCAGCCAGCGCACGTCTTCCTTGATCGATTCCACATACTCCGTTTCCTCCTTGGCGGGGTTGGTGTCGTCCATGCGCAAGTGGGCGCGGCTGCGGCCGTCGGCGGGGAATTCCAGAGGCAGGCTGAAATTGAGGCAGATCGCCTTGGCATGACCGAGATGCAGGTAGCCGTTCGGTTCCGGCGGAAACCGGGTCACGATGAAAGGATGCTTCCCGCCCGCCAGATCATCGGCCACGATTTGGCGGATGAAATCGAGCGGAGGCGGGGCGGAGGCGGGATCGGTCGGAGTCGGAGCCGGAGCGGACATGGAAAATGGGAAAGTCCACAGCAGTGCCGACAAACGCGAGGTTGTCCACGCCGATTCGCGCCGCTCATTTCCGTCCGGCCCGGAGGATGCCTCGCTCGCTGGTGGCGACGAAATCCGCGAGATGCGTGACTGCCGGGCTGTCCGTGCCCAGCTCGCGCAGCGCGGCCAGAGCTTGGTCGAGCGGCAGACTGCGCAGGAACAAGGCTTTGTAGGCTTCCTTGAGCCGCCGGACTTCCTCCGCGGGAAATCCGTGCCGCTCCAGCCCGACCTGGTTCAGCCCGCGCACGGCGGCGGGGTTGCCATCGGCGATCATGTAGGGCGGCACGTCCTGGACGACTTTCGAGCACCCGCCGGTGATGGCGTGGCGGCCGATACGGCAGAATTGATGCACCGCCGTCAGCCCGCCGAGCACCGCGTGGTCTTCGACAATGACGTGCCCGGCCAGCGTGCCGTTGTTGGAAAAAATGACGTGATCGCCCACCACGCAATCGTGCGCGATGTGACTGTAGGCGAGGAAGTGGCCGTGATCGCCGATACGCGTCTCCGTGCCGGGCAGCGTGCCGCGATTGACGGTGGTGAATTCCCGGAAGGTGTTGCCCGCGCCGATGATGAGCCGCGTCGGCTCGCCGGTGTATTTCAGATCCTGCGTCTGCTGGCCGATGGAGGCGTAGGCGAAGAATTTGTTGTCCGGGCCGATCTCGCTCGGTCCCGCCACGGTGACATGGTTTTGCAGCCAGCAGCGCGCGCCCAGCCGCACGCCGGCATGGATCACGCAATACGGTCCGATGTGGCATCCTTCGCCCAGCTCGGCGGAGGGATCGATGATGGCGGTGGAGTGGATCTCGGTCACAGGCAAAGCCCTCCACCATGCGGCGGCGGTCCCGGCTGGCAAAAGAAAACGCCGGCCACCACGAAGGAGACCGGCGACGAGGAGAAACCGGGAAGGTGGTTTTACTTCTCCTTGAGCAAGTCACGGATTTCCGTCAGCAGGGCGACATCGGCCGGCGGCGCGGCGGGTTCCGCCGCTTTCTCGGCCTCGAATTTCTTGCGGGCCGTGTTGAACACTTTGACGACCATGAAGATGGCGGCCGCCAGCAGGAGGAAGTTGATCAACGTGGTGAGAAAGGCGCCATACGCGATGTAGGGGAGGCCTTGCTCCTTCATTTCCAGATAATTGAGGCCTTGCGCCTCGCTGGACAACGGCAGCACGAAGCCGCGGAAATCCAGTTTGAACAAACCGCCGATGGCGGACATGAGCATGTCTTCGACCAGCGAATTGATGACCTTGCCGAAGGCGGTGCCGATGATGACCCCGACCGCGAGGTCGAGCATATTGCCTTTGAGAGCGAATTCTTTGAATTCCGCGATGAATCCTTTCATGGTGTGTGCAGGTTGGTTGGCGATGGAGTGAATGAATGGCGGCTATGAGAACAGCTACCGGTGGAACATCAAAACCAAAACCTGCGAGAAGGCAAGAGTGATCGCGCATTCTCACCCTTTCCGGACGCGGCCTCTCTCCGGCAATGCCCGAGGAAACCGGCGGCTTGCCGGGTCGGGGATTGCCGGGAAGATGCACGACCATGCCAACCCCGTTTGTCGCTGTTCGTCCCTTGCTGCTTCATCCCGCGTTTTTCTGGCTCGCCCTGCCGTGGCTGACGGCGGCGGCGCAGGAGAAACCCGCGTCCGATCCATTTCAGGAATTGGTCCGCCCGACGGATTGGCAATCGCCGGAAGTGGAAGCACGGAGCTTCACCGTGCCGGAAGGGTTCTCGGTGGAGTTGTTCGCCAGCGAGCCGATGATCAACAAGCCGATCAATCTCGCCTTCGACGACCGCGGGCGGTTGTGGGTCACCTCCAACACCGAGTATCCCTTCGCTGCGCCTAAAGACCGCTGGACCGATCCCGAAGGCACCCGCGTGCGCGACAGCCGGGACGCCATCAAGATCCTCGAAGACACCGACGGCGATGGCCGGGCCGACAAGGTGACCGATTTCGCCGACCAACTGAACGTCCCCATCGGCGTGTTGCCTTACAAAAACGGCTGCATCGCGTGGAGCATCCCCAACATCTGGTTCTTTGAGGATACGGATGGCGACGGCGTGTGCGACCGGCGGAAGATTCTTTTCGGCCCGCTGGGGTATGAGAAAGATACCCACGGCAACATCGCCAGTCTGCGCCTGGGCGAAGACGGCTGGGTCTATGCCACGCACGGATTCAACAACGTCTCGCGCATCGAGGTCCGCCCGGAGAACCGCCGCACGCCGCGCGACGAAAGCCAGCCGCGCAAGCCGATGCCGAATTGGCAGAATGCCGTTCTGGGGAAGGATCAGTTGGATTGGGGCAATTCGCTCGAACTCAGCTCCGGCAATGTCTTCCGCTTCCGCCCCGACGGATCGGAGGTGGAAATCTGGGCGTGGGGACAGGTCAATCCCTTCGGTCTCACCGAGGATGCGTGGGGCAATTTCTATACCGCCGACTGCCACTCCAATCCCATCACCCAACTCGTGCGCGGGGCGAATTATCCGAGCTTCGGACGTCCACACGACGGGATCGGATTCGGCCCGGTGATGTGCGAGCACAGCCACGGCTCGACCGGCATCTGCGGCCCGCTCTATCTCGACGGCGGCGTGTGGGGGCCGGAATGGGATCATCACTTCCTGGTCTGCAATCCCGTCACCAGCCGCATCAACCATGACCTCGTCACCTGGACCGGCGCGACGGCGAAGGCCAACGAGCGGCCCGATTTCATGGCCACGACCGATCCGTGGTTCCGGCCCGTCGATATCCGGCTCGGCCCCGACGGCGCGCTTTACGTGGCGGATTTTTACAACCGCATCATCGGCCATTACGAAGTCGATATCCACCACCCCGGCCGCGACCGCGCCAGCGGACGCATCTGGCGGGTGCGCAAGGAAGGCGTGACCACGCTCCGGCGGCAACGCACCGCCGAGCAGGAGACCGCCCGCCGGCTGCGCGCGGAAGGCGCGGTCGCGCCCGTCACCTCGCCGCAGGCCGCCAAGGCGCTGCTCGAATACCGCTACAACCACCCCGAGACCGACACCATTCCCGAACTCGCCGCGCAACTGGCGCGCGTGCCGGAAAACGATCCTGTCCTGCGCCACGCCACCCGTCTCGCTCTGCGCGCGGCGGCGGCGCGGCCGGGCGGCTTCGCCAAGTTGCTCGCCGTGCCGGAGGCGGACATCATCGCCGCCGACATCGTCGTTTTCGCCCGCGGGTATCAATCGCCCGACGCGGCCACGTGGTTGCTGGAGCATCTGCGCCGCCATCCGCACGGCGACCGCGGCGAATTGCGCCTCTCCCTGGCCAGCCTCGCGCGCAGCCTGCCGGAGCCGGAGCAGGACGCGCTTGTCGCCTTTGTGCGCGAAACATTCGCCCGCGACCCGGAGGCGCAGATGGATTTGTTCGAAGCCATCGCGCAAGGCGTGTCCCAGCGCGGCGTGAAACTTCGGGAGGCCGCGCTCGACTGGGGCCGCGGCCTCGCGGAGCAGTTCGTGGGCGCGATGGCCGAGGCGCCCGCCACCGCTTGGGATCCCGCGCCCACCGGCCCGTGGGAAGTGGAGCGCCGCGAGGCCGACGGCCTCGGCGAGATCGATGTGCTTTCCAGCCACGGGACGGCGGGAGAAGCTTATACCGGCACGCTGCGCTCGCCCGTCTTCGCCTGCCCGACGGCGTTTTCGTTTTATCTCTGCGGCCATCGCGGCTTCCCCGGGCAAGCCGCGCATGAGAAAACCTTCGCCCGTCTCCTGGAGGCGGAAACTGGGACCGAACTCCACCGCGCCTACCCGCCGCGCGGTGATGTCGCCCGGCGCGTGGAGTGGGACGTGACCGCGCACGCCGGACGTGCCGTGCGCTTCGAACTCGTCGATGGTGACACCGGGAGCGCGTTTGCCTGGCTGGCGGCCGGCCGTTTCGAGCCACCCGTGCTCACCGTGCCGCCCGCCGATGCCGCCGCCCGCGAACGCCGCCTCGCCGCGCTCGCGACTTTCGCCGCCGCGCACAAGATGGATTCCCTCATCCCCGCGCTCGCCGCGCTGCTCGGCCGCGCGGAGTTGACCGACGCCACCAAAGCCGCGCTCGCCCAGGCGCTCGCCGCCTTCGATAACCCGCGCCTCATCGCCGCCGCGCTCCGCACTGTGCCCGCGAGGTTGCAGGCGACGCTGGCGGAGATCCTCGCCGGCAGCGTGGCCGGGGCCACGGAGCTGGCCGATGCCGGCGCGCCGCGTCTGCTGATCCTGCCTGCCGTCGCGCAAAAGATCGCCGCTCTCCGCGATGCCGCGCTCGATGAGAAGGTCGCCGCCGCCACCCGCGACCTTCCGCCCGCCAACGAAGAGACCGCCGCCCTCATCGCCGAGCGGCTCCAGGCCTTCCACGCGGCCCGCGCCGTCGGCGCCACCGATGTCGCGCGTGGCAAGCAGCTTTATGCCGTTCACTGCGCGCTCTGCCACCAGCTCGAAGGCGTCGGCCAGGTCGTCGGGCCGCAGCTTGAAGGCGTCGGCAATCGCGGCGCCGAGCGGCTGTGCGAGGATATTCTCGATCCCAACCGCGAGATCGATCCCATGTTCCACCTCCGCCTCCTGACCTTGAAAGACGGCACCGTGGCCAGCGGCCTGCTCCGTCGCGAGGAAGGCGCGCAACTCGTGCTCGCCGACGCCACCGGTCGCGAAACCACCGTGGCCAAGGACAAGGTGGCGGAAGTTCAGGAATTGAAACTCAGCCTCATGCCCCCCACGTTCGGCCTTAGCCTGACTCCGGAGGAGTTCAGTGATCTGCTCGCCTATCTTCTCAGCCAAAGCGCGAAAACCGGCCCGTAGTTTACGGCGGTCAAGCGCGTGGGGTGGGGGAGCGAAATTCGGCTGAAAATCCCGAGGCATTGAATATTCTGTCCTCTGTCCCGTCCATTCCATCATGAACACCCGATTGACTATGACTCGTCTTGCCATGCCCTTGCTCGCTGCCGCCGCCTCCGTTCATCTCGTGGCCTGCGGCGGCCCCAATTCCGCCGCCGGCGCCGCCATCGGCGCCGCCACGGGCGCGGCGGTCGGGGGGATCATCGGCCACCAGAGCGGCCGCGGGCTGGAAGGAGCCGCCATCGGCGCTGGCTTGGGCGGAGTGGGCGGCGCGGTCATCGGCGACGCGCAGGACCAGGAAAACGCCCGCCGTCGCTATGAGCGCGAGCGGTATTATGAAGGAGATCGTTCGCGCCGCGACGATGGTTATTACCGCGGGTATTGAGCCGGTTTGGAGTGCGGACGGCTTGCCTCCGCTCTGGGGGGATGAGGGGCTTGCCCCTCGCGGCGGGCTTCATCGTCGCTCTTTCCGAATTCCTGGTTCGCACTTTCTTCCCGGCGTTCTTCCCATTTTCCTCACCGGCAAGCCGATGAGTTCAAGAGCGGAGGCAAGCCGTCCGCACTCCAAATCCGCTCAATCCACAAAGGCGAACTCATTCAGATTGAAGAGCACGCGACAGAAATTGGGCAGCCCGTGCTCCGTGGCGAAGGCTTCCAGCCGGGCGCGCTCGGCCTCCGGCGCCTCACGACCGAAGGCGAGTCGCCAAGCCAGTCGGACCTGCGCTTCGACTTCGGGACCGGCCTCTTTTTCCAGCCGCTCGGCAAAGTGCCGCGCTTGGCTGACCATGAACCCATTGTTCTGCAAGGCGAGCGCTTGCGCGGCGGAGACGCTTTCGTTGCGTTTTTCCACCCGGATGGAGGGATCGGCGCAATCCAGCGCGGTGAGGAAGGGCTGCATCTGCGAGCGCACGATGAAGCGATAGACGGCGCGCCGCCAGGTGCGCCGGTCGTCGGGATCGGCGAGATCGTAGCGGTAATGCGGCGAGTGCTCGGGGCGTTCGACGACGAAATCCTGCCAGCCGGGACCGCCCATCGTGAGGTCGAGTGTGCCGGCGGCCATGAGCACGGAATCGCGCACGGCTTCGGCTTCGAGCTTGCGGCGGTTTTGCCGCCAGAGCAGACGGTTGCCGGCGTCGAGGGCGCGGGCCGCTTCGTGCTCGGCGGAGGATGATTGCCGGTAGGCGGCGCTGGTGACGATGAGGCGGGTGAGTTGTTTGAGGGAACCACCGTGGTCGCGGAAGTCGCGCGCCAGCCAGTCGAGCAATGCAGGATGGCTCGGCACACCCCCCATGCGGCCGAAGTCGTCGGGCGTATCGGCGAGCGCGGCGCCGAAGTGGTATTGCCAGACGCGATTGACAATACTCCGCCACGTGAGCGGATGGCGTGGATCGGTGATCCAACGCGCGAGGGCCGCGCGGCGTTCGCCTTCGGAGTGGTCGGGCGCGAGAACAAACCGCGCGGGCAACGCGGTGATGGCGGAGAGCGCGCCGGGCGGGACTTCTCGTCCCGGGCTGGTGATTTGGCCGCGCGCGAGCAAATGGATCGGCCGCGGCCGTCCACCATCCGCGCCGGTGCCGCGGAACGCGCCGCCTCCATGATGCACGGCGCCCGCATAAACGAGCGAGGGCTGGGGCAGGGCGTCGAGTTCCTTTTCCACCGCGGCGAGTTGTGCTGCCACGTCGCGTTGTTTCTCCCGCTCCGCCGCCCCGGTGACGCGGTGGATCAGCGCGTCGCGTTGCGCCTGCCACGACGCGAGTGTCTCCAGGCGACCGGCTTCCGTGGGGTAAATATCGTCGGTCAGATTCACGCGGGACCAGAGCGATCCCGCTTCGATCGACGTGCGTGAAGCGACCGCCGCCTGGGCCGCAAGGTTTTTCCCCGCCGCATCGAGCGCCTGCAATTCCGCCAGCGCGAAGATATAATCATTCGCGCGTGGCGCCAGCATCGTGGCGGTGACGCGAAGATAGCGGGCGGTGAGGCCCGCGGCGGGAAAGCGCACGGGCGTGATGCCGGGATTGGGAAAGTCATCGTTTTCGTGCGAGGTGACGAGCGACACCGCGGCGGCAAACGCCGCGTCATCCGCTGCCTCGATGCGGAAACGCCGGGGAAACCCGAAGCCACGGCCGATGTCGTTGTAGTCATCCCACGCGGCAATGAGCACGATCTGCTCCAGGGCCCGCGGCGCGCCCAAATCCACCTGCACCCATTCCACGGTGTCCGGTTGCGCGGCGATTTCGCTATGCCAGCCGTGTTGCGGCGGTGGCGCCGAAGCCGCGCGAGTGGCTTCCTTGATCCGTTGATCCAACGCCGTCAATTCCGCGCCGCCACGTTCTTGCAGCTCGCGTCGGAGCATACGGTCCGCTTCGCGCAACGCGCGCCGGCGTTCGGTGAGCGTGGCTCGTTGGGCGGCCATCGCGGGATCGAGGTCGTAAGGCTTGTCCGCCCGGTCCACCGCGGCGAAGACGGCTTGCAGCGCGTAATAATCCTCCGCGGGAACAGGATCAAACTTGTGGTTGTGGCATTGCGCGCATTGCGCGGTCACGCTGAGAAAAGCGCCCGTCACCGTGCCCACCATGTCGTCGCGGTCGAGATGGCGGGCAATTTTGCCGTCGATCTTGTCTTCGGAGAGTTCCTCGTGACCGATCAGATCCCACGGCCCGGCCGCGATGAACCCCAGCGCTTCGATGCCATCGCGCGTGCCGGGATAGAGCACGTCGCCCGCGATCTGCTCTTCGACAAAACGCGCGTAAGGCTTGTCTTCGTTGAAGGCGCGGATGACATAGTCGCGGTAAGGCCAGGCGTGCGGGCGCGGCTTGTCCTTGTCGTAACCGTGGGTGTCCGCGTAATGCACGACATCCAGCCAATGCCGCGCCCAGCGTTCACCATAGCGCGGGCTGGCGAGCAGGCGGTCCACCAGGCGCGCCCACGCGCCGTCCTTGTCCGCCGCGGCTTCGCGCACGAAGGCGTCCTGTTCCTCCGGCGTCGGCGGCAGGCCGGTCAGGTCATAATAAACCCGGCGGACCAGCGTGCGGGCGTCCGCTTCGGGGGAAAACGACAGGCCGTTTTCCGCCAGCTTTTGTCGCAGAAACGCATCGACCGGATGCCCGTCGGCAGGCGGCGTGACTTCCGCCAACGGCTGCAGGCTCCACCACTCCAGTGGATCGTCCACTTTGGCGCTGGCCGAGTCCGGCCACGCCGCGCCTTGGTCGATCCAGCGCCGCAGCAGGTCGATCCGCTCCGGCGGCAGGGCCGGCCCTTTGGGCGGCATGTTGAGGTCTTCGTCCGTGCCGGAGACGAAGCGAATCAACGGGCTCTCCGCGCTCTGGTGCGGCAGAATGTTCGGCGCGTGATGATCGCCACCCGTCAGCGCGATCTCGCGCACGTCCAACCGATACCCCCCCCGCTGCTTGTCCGGACCGTGGCATTGGACGCAGTGCTCCTGCAGCAGCGGTTGGATGTCCCGCGCGAAATCCACCGCGTTCTCCGGAGAGCCCAAGGTCGCTCCGACCGGAACCGTCGCCAGCAGGAAAAGGATGTAGCGTCGTCGCATAAACAGGGGAAACATGCCGCAAGGCCCCCGTGGATGCCATCGCGTATGAGCGTGATGACCGGCCAGGCGTGGGAAGGAGGCGAGGCCCGCGTTTGGCATGTGCAATCAGGGCCGGGCGTGCTAGAATCCGGCGATGACCAGCCAGGACAATCCTTTTCCGGGCATGAATCCGTTCATGGAGCGGACGTGGCCGGACGTGCATGTGAGGCTCATCGCGCTGATTTTGGATGAGCTTGGGTTTGGGCTGCCGGTCGATTTGACTGCTCAAGGAGAACAGCAGGTGGACGTGCTGGGAGGGGAAGCGCTCCGCTACCGGCCCGATGTGGCGGTGGTGGAGGAGTCATGGAAAAGCGGCCTGCCACCGGTCTGGCGGCCCGGATCCGAAGCCGGCGCGGTGGTGGTGGATGAGCCGCTGTTGATCGAAACGGACGAGCCGCCGCATCGCTGGGTGGAGATTCGGACGGACGAGGGAAGGCTGATTACGGTAATCGAAGTGCTCAGCCCGGCCAACAAGCGCCACCGCCGCGCCGCCTACCAGGCCAAACGCGCGGACTATGTGTCGGCGGGGGTGAATGTGGTGGAGATCGATCTGCTGCGCGGCGGGCCGGTGACGGTGGACGTGGAGGGCTGGGACTACCGGAGCCGGCAACCCGGCCTCGGCGAGCATTACCTCATCTGCGCCAGCCGCGCGGTGAGACCGGGCCGGCGCGAGATTTATCCCTGCCCATTGCGGGAGCGGCTGCCGGTCATTCGCATTCCGCTGCGCGCCACCGATCCGGACGTGCCGCTCGACATCCAGAAGCTGGTCAATCACTGCTACACCAGCGGCCGTTATTGGAAGCTGGACTACCGCCAGCCCTTGGAGCCGCCCTTGTCCAGCGAGGATGCGGCGTGGGTGGGGGAGTTGCTGAAGCTGTCGTGACGTTCCAAGGAGTCACCAAGAGCTCACTCCTGTGGAATGGTAAGTGTTGCGCGTTCCTATCCAAGGGTTCGGGAATTCAGCCTTTTGGAGTGCGGAGGCTGGCCTCCGCTCTGGCGCTCACCGGCTTGCCGGTGAGCCGGAAGCGGAGGGAGCGTGACAGAACCCGGGGGCGCCTCGAGGATGGCTGATCGACCTCCCCGCGCCCCAGGGCTTACGCACGAACGTCAAAGACATTTAAGAACAGTTAAATAATGGG
>CAZQUC010000035.1:13769-17412 GCA_964596095.1 uncultured Enterobacteriaceae bacterium | reverse complement strand
TACAACCGGCTGATCCTGAAAAAGACCCGGCCACCTTCGGGAGGCGTGACGGTCCCGGTCCAGGTGGTGCTCGCGCCGGTCGCGGGGAGGTCGGTGGCGACGGTGGTCCAGCCTCCAGCGCCGCCGGCCAGGGTGGTGCTGCTTTCCACGCGGTAGGTGACGCCGGCTTCGGAGTCCCAGGTCAAGGAGGTTGAGCCGGTGGCGGGATCGATGCTGTAGGCCGTGATGGCAAAGCTGCCGGCGGGCGGCGGCGTGCCGATGAAGGAGGCGACGCCTTCATTCATGACGGTGAGGATTTCCTCGGGTGTGAGCGCCACGCGGAAGAGCGCCACTTCGTCGATCAAGCCGGGCCAGTAGAAGCTGGTGCCCGCATCCGCGCCGGCGCCGATCCACAACGGCTCGTTCTGCGGCCCGTTGGGGGAATAGGCCACCGCGGTGATGCCGATCTGCGTGCCATCGAGATACAGGCGCTTGGTGGACGTCCCGGCATCATAGACCAAGGCCAGATGCTGCCACGTGCCGATGGCGAAGGCGGTGGCGGTGGAATTCCAGCCTCCGACGCTATCGCCGGTCCAGAACTGCCAATTGTTGCTGACCGCGTAAAGGATGAACCCGTTGTTGCCGCCACTGACCCCGTTGGCGTCGTCGCGGTTGGTCACCAGGGAGCGATGCGCCGTGCCGGGATCGATCTCCAGATTGGCCCACGCGGTGAGCGTGAACGAGCCGGAATTGAGCGCCGGCGTGTGCTCGACGCGGATGCGGCTGGAAACACCGTCGAAATAGGCGGCGGTGCCGGCGTAGTCCACCGGCGGGCCTTCCGCACCGAAGGCCACCCCTTCCGCTTCGCCGGGATGCCCGCCCAGCGCGTCCGCGGCCGTGGTCGCCTCTGCGGTGTCGTTGAGCGGCCAATACGCCACCAGCTTGTCGGTGATGGGCCGGCTGGCGGTCACGGGAATGGTGACGGCCGGCGGGGTCGCCGGATCATCCAGATTGGAGAACCGCAGCCGGACCGGCAGCGGTCCCTGCGCGCCCGCGGTGTTGAGGCGCAGCGTGCCCTGGACGGACGCGCCGCCCGCGAGCGGCTCGTCGAGGTCGATGTCCAGTTCATACAGCGCGGCGGCTCCGCCCCATACCTCGGGATTCACCTGCAGCGGCTCCGTGCCGGGATTGCGCACGGTGATCGGGACTTCGGCGGTGACGCTCGCGAGCACGCCGAAGTCGATGGTGCTCGGCTCGACGGCCAGCCACGCGTGGTAGGCCGTGCCGGTGATGAACACGGTGTAGTCCACCACCTGGCTGTCGTTGGTCGGAATGGACAAGGTGGCCGCGACCGGCTCGGTGATGTCATCGGCGTCGAATTTCACCCGCACCTGGCCCGTGGCGCCCGGTGCGAGGGTGGGTGGGCTGCTGACGATGGAAAACTTCGCCGCATCCGTGCCCAGGAAAACGGGCGTCCCCAAGGTGAGTGTTTGCGCGGCTCCCGCGTTGTGGAGGGTGATGTCGAACTCCTGCCCGTCGATCAACGGGAGGTTGAGGCGCTCGGGACCGAGGACGAGGGGATCGCGGGGCGCTTGGCCGAGGAATTTCACTTCGTTCAACCCCACCCGGTCGCCGCCTCCGCCAATGCCGGCGACGGCGAAATAATTGTCCTCGATGGTGAACCGCACGGCATTGGCCGGGCCGGGTTGCGCCAATTCCACCGTGTGCTGGGCGGGGCCGACGCGGTTGTGGATGATGGTCTGCTCCGCGCCCCACGTCGTGCCGCCGTCCGTGGAGAGGGCGATGCGGATGGCGCGCGCTTCGTTGTTGTTCGGACCGCCGTAGCCCCAGATGACCGTTCCGCTGACGACGTAGGTTTGGTCCAGGGTGAAGGTCAGCACCGGTTCCGGGCGTCCGTCGGCATACCACAGGCTGCCTGCGCCGCCGGGCGCGGTGGTCACCCACGCGTTGGCGGCGGCGGTGGCGGCGTGGGCGACGGATTGGTAGGTGTCCGCCGTCAGGCTCTCCCCGTCGGCCAGGCCGGAATTGTTGACCAGATTGTCCGGCGGATAAAAATCCGGCCCCAACGGCGCCTCCAGCGTATTGGTCAACGACTCGACGGCGCTCGGGGTGATCAACACCGCCGAGGCTTTGCGGACCCCGCGGAGGAGCGTGAGCTTTTCGGGTTGCGCCGAATCGTTGCTGGTGAGGCTCATCACCGTGGAGACGGCATCGAAACCGCCGCCCGCTTGGAAGCGGACGCGGATCACGCCCGAGGTGCCGGGCGCGAGTGTGGGCAGCGCGCCCACGGTGGAGAACTTCGCGGCATCATCGCCGGTGAACGTCACCGCGCTGATGGTCAAGGGCTGGGCACTTCCCGCATTGTGGACCGGCACGTCGAATTCCTCCGTCAGCGTGAACACCCGGAAGATCGTCGCCGGCGCGCTCAACAATGGATCCGCCTCCGGCTCGCCCAGGAATTTGACCTCACCCAAACCAACCCGATCTCCGCCCGCCGCGCCGGCTTCGCCAAAGAAATTATCCGTGATGGTGACGCGGATGGTGTCGGCGAATCCGGGCACGGGCAGGGCCAGCGTTTCCGCCGCGCGTCCCGTGCGCTGGTGGATGACCTCCTGCGGCGCCGACCAGGTCGAGCCGCCGTCCGCCGACAATTCGATCGAGAAGGTTTTCGCTTCGTTGTTGTTTTGCGCGGTCGAACTCGCATAGCCCCAGACGATGAAGTCGGTGAGCCAATACACGTCATCGAGATAAAAGGTCAGCACCGGCTCGGGGTTGCCTTCACCATACCAATCGCCGGCCGCGGGCGCGGGATCCTGGCTGACCCACGCCGTTGACGTGCCGAACGGGTCATGCAGGGCGGCTCCGTAGGTGAAGACGGTCAACTCCTCGCCGTCCGGCAGCCCGGCGTCGCCGATCAGATTGATCGCGGCGTAAAAGTCCGGTCCAATGGGCGGCTCTTCATCGTTCAACGACGAGATGACGTCGATGGGGGTGAGGAGTTCCGCGGCGGGAACAACACCCGTCGAGAGGGCCAGTAGGATCATCGAGGGCGCCAGCGAGCGTAAAACCGTGGTCTTTTTCATAATGTTACATAGTAAGTCGAGTAATTTTACTTTATGAATAACATGAACCGCGGGGGCCGATCCCTGCGTGGCCCGTGAAGCACAGGCGTAGATGGATAGAGGCTCGGGGTGGAGGGGTCAAGGAGGAAAAGGGTGGAGGCCGGTCTGGGCCATTTCCTAACGCCTTTGGGAGGCCGTGGTCTTGCTTTGGCTTGACCTTTCGTGAATAAATATTTCCCGCCCATTCTGGCCGGAAGGCGCGCGGTCAGGGAGCGCTGACCGTCAAAGATCAGCTATTGGAGTTAGACGCCATGTTTTGTTTGGCGGGACTTCTTTTTAATCGTATATCCTAATTTCTGCGAAAGCAGCTTCAGGGAGGCCATCTTCCGCTTTTTTCTGTCGACTGCTGATTCGGTTCGAGCCTTTTTAGGCTTGGATACTTTAGGCTTGTCGGTGATGACTATCTTGATCTCGTCACCTTCCTTCAGGCGGCGATGTGTCCAATTTATAAAAGTATGGGTTCGTGACACCAGTCCGCCTACTCGAAGCTCCATATCTTCAGGCTCCTTTGGATCGGATCC
>CAZQUC010000035.1:0-13669 GCA_964596095.1 uncultured Enterobacteriaceae bacterium | reverse complement strand
ACCAACCCCCTCCACTCGTCACGGCCGCTTCAGCCCCAGCATCAACCCACATTGACAGTTGCAAAAGTTCCGTCATAATCCGAATTTGACCAATAAGCCTAACATATGTTGCGTAATAATTTGATATTTAGGGATTCTTGTGTCAACAAGAAGAAGACCAAAATAAGTATATGTCAAAACTTTTGCAACTGTCAATAGTGCATGCACGCTTGGTTCAATGATTGGCAATTGATTGGGGCTTTTTTGCTTAAAATATTCAAATTTCCCCGGGTCGCGTTTTTTCTCACGCCAGCAGGCGCGGGCGGAGGGTGAGGGCTTCGCGGGGATTGGTGATCAGCAATTGATCGAACTCCGCCTCCGTGAAACCTTTGCCGCGCAGGTCGGGCCATAGGTGGGTGAAGATCGATTCGTAGGGCGCGCGGTTTCCATTGCCAAAGAGGGTGAGCCGGTTCCCGGAAGGCGCGTCGCCCTCCACCGCCCAGCCGTCGTCATGCGAGAGCAGCACGCGCGACAAGGTGCCGGCGTCGCGATGGGCGAGGAGAAAGCTCACGTAACGAGGGGCGTGGCGCAGCGTGGGGGAGTAACCATCGAGACTGATCCACGCGCCGAGTTTCGCGGCTTCCAACTGCACCGGTCCGGGATCGTTCTGGGCATGGACCCAGATGAGGGCGGAGGGCGCGACGCCTTCCTCGCGCAGCAGGCGCAACTCATCCAGCGCCGCGATGCCATCCCCGGTGTGGATGGCGATGGTGAGTCCGGTCCGGCAATGCACGCGGGCCGCGGCCCGGACGAGTTTGGCATCGACCGGCGGCAAGGCGCCGCTTCCCGTGCCGAGTTTGAGAAAACCCGGGCGCACGGGCGTGGCGTTCCTGGCTTCGGGAAGGCCCTTTTCCCATTCGTCGAGCCAGCGGGCGGCGATCTCCTCCGCGGATTCTTTTTCCACCTCGGGCGGGAGGAATTTGTGGTCCACCGCGGCATACCAGCCGGTGTTGGTCACGATCCGGACACCGCTCTCCTCCGAAAGCCGGCGCAACAGCGCGGCATTGCGGCCGATGTAGCGGGGCGTGCATTCCACGAGCGTGCGCACGCCGCGCTCGCGCAACTTGCGGAAATGCGGCAGCGCCGTGCGGTAGGCGAGGTCGTGATCGTAGCGCTCCGGGCTGGTTTTGGCCGCGCCGATGAAATCCACCACCACATGCTCGTGGATGAGCGTGCGGCCCATTTCCTCCGGCGTGATCGGCCCGGTGACCGTCATGATGCGGCCCTCCTCTTCCTTCGCGGCGGCCCGGCCATGGCGGCCGGTGGCGGCCAGCACGGTCGTGGCCATGAACTGGCGCCGGGTCATCATCGCGTGCCGATAGCACGGAATGCGGCAGGAGCCAAGTCCGGGGGAAAGATCCCGCCCGTTCACCGGCCGTGATTGGAGCGGAATTCCTTGGGGGTTTGCCCGGTGGCGCGGCGGAAGAAGCGGCGGAGTTCGCTGGCGTCGGCGAAGCCGGTGCGCGCGGCGATCTCGCCCGCACCGAATTTGGAGGCGGTGAGCCAGTGGCGGATGATGTTGAGCCGGGCGCGGTCCACTTCTTCCTTGGGGCTGACGCCGAGGGCGTCGAGGAAGCGCTGGCGCAGGAGGCTGACGGAGACGTGGAGGGACTCGGCGATTTCGCCGACGCGCGGGGCGGAGGTGGCGGCTTGGGTGCGGATGAGGCGCACGGCTTCGGCGACGAGGGGATCGCGGATGGCGAGGATGTTGGTGCTCTCACGCACGGCGACGCCGCTGACGGGCACGCGGCGGACATGGCCGGCGGCGGGCGGGGTTTTGCCACGCATGAGTTGGAAGAGGGTTTCCGCGGCGAACCGGCCCATGATTTCCCCGTCGTAACTCACGCTGCTGAGTGCGGGAGTGGCGGCATGGCAGAAGTGCGACTGGTCGTTGAAGCCGATGAGCGCGAGGTCTTGCGGCACGCGCCAGCCGAGTTCCTCCGCGGCTTGCAGCAGGCCGTGGGCGAGGAGGTCATCGACCGCGAAAATGCCGCAGGGCCGGGGGAGATCGCGCAGCAGGGCCGCATACATGTCGCGCAAGCGCCGCCACAACGGCCGGGCGCCGTTGCGCGGCGCGCCCAACTGGAAGACGCGCGCGGTGAAGCCGGCGTCGGCGAGTTCGCGCGCGAAGCCCTCCGCGCGTTCGCGGGAGTAATGCCGCGGCACGCCCATGCCGGTCAGGCCGTCATCCACAAAGGGTTCGGCGCGTCCCGCGAAGACGAAATCGCGCAGGCCGAGCGTGAGCAGATGGCGCGCGGCCTCCGCGCCTCCGCCGATATTGTCGGCTGCCACGCTGGGAAACGGGCCGTCGAGCCGCTCGGCGCTGAGATTGACGACGGGAATGCCGGCTTTGCGCCAGGCGGCGGCTTCTTCCTCGGTGTAGCGAAAGACGATGAGGCCGTCGCCCTTCCACCGGGCATCGATCTCCACCGGCGCCAGCTCACCGCTGCTGTCGATGGGCGTTTCGATGACCCACGGCTCGTGGGCGCGCATGAATTCGAGAATGCCATCGAAAACCGCGCGATGATGGGAAATCCACGACGGAAACCGCACGCCCACCCGCGGCAGGCGTCGGCTGGCATAGGCGGGAGACAGAGCGGGCTGGGGCAGGCTCACGAGATGGCGATTTTGTCCGGTTGGTTGGGTTTTTTGTCAGAGGACGGCCAGCGGCTCCGAGGCTGTCACCCTCCCACCGGTCCCAGCACTGACATGCAGGCGGCGCGCCATTGCCACTTTTTTGCGTGACTATTTTATCACATCCGGTGGAACCGGGGAAGTGGGCTTTCGCCACAGACGATCACTCGGCAGCGGCGTCAAAGTTGTGGCTGAGGCTGGAGCCGCCGTCGATGCCGAAACCGATGAACGGGCGTTCTTCGTAAACCTGCCGCTGCAACGGCGAGAGTAGGGGAGCCAGCAACTCTGCGTCCTGCCGGCGTTGACGGAAAAAATCCTCGTCCGAGGCCAAATGGAGAGCGGGCTGTGCCGCCGCCGGTTCGCGCCGTGCCCGGTCCAGCAACAGGTCATAGGCGCGGGCCGCTTGTTCCGCGGTGAGCAGCAGCGTGGCTTGCAGATGGAGCAACTCGCCGAGGGCGCGCGCAATGGGACCGGGCGGCTGTTGGGCCGCGCTGGCCCGCCAGGCCTCGTATTGCGGCGACAGCCGATCCTGAGAAATGAGTTGGGACCGGAAACTTTCGGGCAATGACGCGTAAAATTGCACACCGCCGAGACTCTGAAAACGGGTCAACGCGTCATCATCAGGCAACACCCCAGCCAATATCTCGCGGTTGAACTCATAAAACGGAGCGCCATAGAATGTATTTCCCATATAGAATCCGCCGAGGTGCTTGAGGTCGAAATCGGTCAGATGGGAGAAAGCGTCGCGGGCGGCGCTGATTTTTTCCGGATCGCTGGTGGGAAACAAGGTGAGCCAATAGGCCAGATAGGCATTGACCTGGGTCGTATGGAGGTTCCGGTCGAGGTCTTGCCGAAACTCATTCCAAGCGGCCTCCTGATCCGGACGCAACAGCTTCACCAAAGCTTCTTCGAACGCCGGCACATGATTGGACAGCGGCCCTGCTGAGCCGCCTTTCAGATAAAAGATCGCGACTTCGGAAATCAATTCCCCATGCCGGGACAAAAACAAGGAGAGGCTGACTTTGTGCTCATCGTAGAGACGACCCACCTCGGCCATTTGTGCCGCATCGAGCCCCAGTCGTTCCCCGAGCAGGGCCAAATGCAACTCACGCCGGACCGCTTGTCTTCGCTCCCGTTCCGCGGTCAAGGCGGGCTCCACCCGCGGGGCTTGGGAGCGGGTGGTGGTGACCAGCGGTGGAGGTGGGCCGGGAGGCGCGTCCGAGCGCGTCACGTCGTCGTTTGGCTTGAGCGTTTGTCGGGCAAAGAGATCGAAAGGTAGCTGTCCGCTGAAAAGCAACCAGCAAGCGGTGAGCAACGCGGCGGCGGGGGCGAGCCACTTGAACGAAGGCAGCCGCCGCCACCCATGACGCCACACCTCCCGCCGCGTCCAGCCGCGCGGCCATTCCGGGGAGCGCAGCGCTTCTTTGGCCCAAACCTCGGGCGAAGGTGGCGGCTCCGCCGCCCTCATCGTTTCCAAAGCGGTGATGGTGGTCGCCGCGCCCACAGCCAAGCCCTGGCGTTGCAGCCGCCGGCGCAAGCGGGCCAACGTCCGTTCGCTCTGTTTCTGACAGGCGGCTTCGCTCTTGCCGAGGCGACGGGCCACGTCCTGCAAGCTCAAGCGATCCAGATACCGCCAGATGAGGAGTTGGCGATCCGCCTGCGGCAGGCCATCCAACACTTCGTCCAAATGAATCCCCAACGAAGACGGTGGGATCGGGGAAGTGATGGAGCCGGCGGACATCGCTTTCATCATCGCCTCATGTCGCCGTTGCCTGGACAGATGATGAGAAGCCGCTTTGGCGGAAAGGATCACGGTCACGCGGTGCAACCACGGTCCCAGTCCCGAGTCCGCGCGCAGGGCGGTCGCCTTTTTCGCGAGGACGATGAATACGTCTTGCGCCACTTCCGCCGCGTCTTCCGCGTCCCGGCAGCGTCGCCGGGCGGTTTGCCAGACCATGCTCCCGTGGCGATGCACCAATTGTCGGAACGCCCCCTGGTCGCCGTGATGCACGAACCGGCGGCGCAGCAATTCATCCGCCGGCACGTCCTCGGCGGAGCGGGGCATGGAAGTCTTCATACCTGGAAATGCCGTTTTACCCGAAGCCCCACGACATTTTTTTCAAAAAAATTCCATCCGGTAAAAAAGCGGCTTCGCACCGAAGTCGCCTTGCGCGTTTTATTCCACCGCCGTCTCGCCTCAGGGTTGAGCGATTCCTCAGTGGGCCACTCCCGCCGGCCGCGGCTTCCTTTTCTCCCGCCACCGGCCGAGCCACTTGCCGAAGAAAGCGAGCTTGCCGGCGGAGAGGCCGCAGCGGTTGCGGCGGTGGTGATCGGCGCCGCGGCATTGGAGGAACTCCACCATGTCGCGACGACCGAAGAGGGAGGCGAACATGAGCGGGGTCATGCCGCCGCCGTTGTCGGCTTCGAGGTCGGCGCCGGCGTCGAGCAGGAAGGCGGCGACTTTGAGTTCGCCTTTGAAGGCCGCCCCACCGAGCGGGGTTTGCCCGCGGGCGTTGCGGCGGTCCACGTCGGCGCCGTGTTGGAGGAGCAGGGCCACCGTCTCCGGCCAGCCGTGGTAGGCCGCGAGCATGAGCAGCGTGTTGCCCTTGTGGTCCTGCAAATTGACCGGAAGGCCCGCTTGCAGCATCGGCTGCAACGTGGCGCTCTCGCCGCGCCGCGCGGCGTCCAGCGCGAGGAGCTGCAGCTCGGCGTAGCGTTGTTCCTCGGCGGCGGTGAGGACCGCCTCCGGCTCGGACGTCTCCCGGCCCATGGCGTCAGGCCTCCACCAAGGCGGGTTGCGTGCCGGGGTCGTTGACGCCGCCGGTGGAGCCCCCGCCCTCGGGTTGTCCGAGGCGGGCCAGCGCGCGGCGCACGCCTTCCGCATAGGCGGGATTGGCCTTGGCGAAATGCCCCAACTGGCGCTCGATGATGAACTCCGGCACCCCATCCATGGCCTCGGCGATGTTCCGGAACAACTGCTCTTTCTGATCATCGGACATGAGGCGGAAGAGATTGCCCGGCTGGGTGTAATCGTCGTTGCCCTCGCGGTGGTTGTAGCGATCGGCGTCGCCGGAAATCTTCAGCGGCGGCTCGGCGAAGGCGGCGCTTTGCGCGGGGCCGCCGAAGCTGTTCGGCTCGTAGTAGGCGTCGGTGCCCTGGGGCGCGTCAAAGCGCATCGGCCCGTCGGCATGGTAGGTGCGCACCGGGCTTTTCGGCGCGTTGACCGGCAGTTTCTCATACCACGCGCCGACGCGGTAACGGTGCGAGTCGGCGTAGGAGAAGATGCGCGCCTGCAGCATTTTGTCCGGCGAGAAGCTGATGCCGGGCACGATGTTCGACGGGCTGAAGGTCGATTGCTCGATCTCCGCGAAGTAGTGCTCTGGATTGCGGTTCAACTCCAGCACGCCCACGTCGATCAACGGGTAATCCGCATGCGGCCAGACTTTGGTCACGTCGAAGGGATGGATGGGATAGGTTTCCGCGTCCAGCTCCGGCATGATCTGCACCTTCACGTCCCATTGCGGGAATTCGCTGCGTTCGATGGCCTCATAAAGGTCGCGTTGCGCGCTTTCGCGGTCTTTGGCGATGGTGGCTTCGGCTTCGCGGTTGGTCAGCGTTTTGATGCCCTGGCGGGTTTTGAAATGAAACTTGACCCAGAACCGCTCATCCTTGGCGTTGAGGAAGCTGTAGGTGTGCGAGCCGTAGCCGTTGACGTGGCGGTAGCTCAGGGGCAAGCCGCGGTCGGAGAAGAGGATGGTCACCTGGTGCAGGCTCTCCGGCGAGAGCGACCAGAAGTCCCACATCGCGGTGCCGCTGCGCAGGTTGGTGCGGGGATGGCGTTTCTGCGTGTGGATGAAGTCGGGGAACTTGAGCGGATCGCGAACGAAGAAGACCGGCGTGTTGTTGCCGACGAGATCCCAGTTGCCCTCGTCGGTGTAGAACTTGAGCGCGAAGCCGCGCACGTCGCGCTCGGCGTCGGCGGCGCCCCGCTCGCCCGCCACCGTGGAGAAGCGCAGCAGCACGTCGGTTTGCTTCCCGATCTGCGAGAAGAGGGAGGCCTTGGTGTAGGCCGTGATGTCGTGGGTGACGGTGAACGTGCCATACGCGCCCGAGCCTTTGGCATGCACGGTGCGTTCGGGAATGCGCTCGCGGTTCTGGTGCGCCAGCTTCTCGATCAATTGATAATCCTGCAACAGCAGCGGGCCGCGCGGGCCGGCGCTGAGGGAATTTTGGTTGTCGGAGACGGGGTTGCCCGCCGTCGTGGTCAGGACGTTGTCGGTGTTGTTCATGGAAAGCACGGGTGTGGGGCGGGAGCGGTCCGCGGCAGGACCGGCACCTTTTACTATCCCGCCGCTTGCATAGATACAATATTTCGTATCCATAGTTGGCATAGACGCCATCTATGGAGATCCACCAATTGCGATATTTCGTCGAGTTGTGGCAGACGCGCAGTTTCACCAAGGCGGCGGAACGCTGCCATGTGACGCAACCCACGCTCAGCCACCAGATCCGCAAGCTGGAGGACGAGCTGGGGCAGCCATTGTGGCAGCGCCGCACCAAGGGGCTGCAACCGACGGAATTCGGCCGGAGTTTTCTCCAGCGGGCGCTGACCATTCTCGGCGAGATCAAGGCGGCGGAGGAGGAGGCCGCCTCGCTGGCCGATGATCCCAAAGGCAGCCTGCACCTGGGGCTGATCCCCACGGTGGCGCCCTACCTCGCGCCGCAATTGTTGCAGACCGCGCGGCGGGAGTTGCCGCACGTCACCTTCCGCCTCACCGAGGACACCACGGACCGTCTGCTGGAGGCCATGAAGGAAGGGGTGGTCGATCTCGCCTTGCTCAGCCTGCCGCTGCCCGGAGATCTGTGGGAGATCACCGAGTTGCTCAAGGACGAGCTGCTGGTGGCCCTGCCCGAGGAGCATCCGCTGGCGAAACAAAAGAAGCTCGCCAAGGGCAGCTTCGCCAACGAGCCGGTGATCCTCATGAAAGAAGCGCACTGCCTGCGCGGCCAGAGCCTGCAATTGTGCCGCCGCGAAGGGATGGCGCCGGAGGTGTATCTCGTCAGCTCGCAGATCGACACGCTGCTCGCGCTCGTCGAGAGCGGCTTGGGGCTATCCTTTGTGCCCGCGATGGCGCGGTCGCATTTGCCGCCGCGCCGGGTGGCGTTGCGGCCGCTGGCGGAGCGCTATTTCCGCACCATCGCGCTGGTGCGCCCGCGGCAACAGCCGCGCACGGTCACCGTGCAGCGGTTCATGGAAGTGTGCCGGCGGAGCCTGGCGCCTTCGCGCGCGAAAAGAAGGGGAGCGGACTGATTGGACACGTCCGACCGATCCCCGCCGGGGCAACCTCACCAATCGCGCAGATTGGGGCGTTTGTTTTCGCGATAGCGCACATCGTCGCGGCGGGACGAGCGTTGCTCGTCATACCATTGTTGCTCGGCTTTGAAATCCTGCAGGAGCCGCTGGAACGACGCGCCGGAGGCGGAGATCTCACCCGGTGAAAACCGGGACGGCGACGAAGGCCGGCGCAAGCGGGCGAGCGCCTCACGTGCCTCTTCCTGCCCTTGTCGGGCGGCGTCGTTGCCGGGTTGGAGTTCGCCGGTGCGGCCGAAGTTGCCTTCCGCCTGTTCGTATTGCGAGATCGCTTCCGCCACTTCCTGCTGCTGCTCCGCCTGCCCGGCGGCCTGCATTTGCTCCCGCGCCATGGCTTCGAGCAAGCCGGCCAGCAAGGCTTCCGTCTTTTCGATGCGCGGCGGAATGGTCTCGTTGCCCGGCGCCACCTCGCGGGCTTGCTGGAAATGCTCCAATGCCTGCCCCAGTTGGTCCGCGGCTTCGGCGGGGAAGCGCTCGGCCAGCGCTTCGCCATCGCGCGCCTGGCGATCCCCGACCGCCAAATGCCTTTCTTCCAAGGCCGCCCGCGCGGCGATCTCGCCCGCCTGAGCCTCGGCGTGTTCCGGTTGCGTGCCCAGCGCCTCCTGGAAGTTTTCCAGGGCCTGTTGAAATTCCCCGATCGCGTCGTCGGAGCGACGGTCCTCGCGGGCCTGCTCGCCCTCGGCCAGATGCTCCTGCCCGCGCTCCGTCAGCATGTCGGCGAGTTTCTCCCGCACGCGGGCCTCGCCTTCCATCGCGATGGCATTGGCCGGCTCGTGGCGCTGGGCGTCGCGGAAATCGTCCAACGCCTGCCCGTAATGCTCCCGCGCCTCGGCGCGGGCCTCGTCGGAACGATCCGCGCGTCGGGCGTCGGCATATCGTTCCTCGCGGGTGGCTCGTTCGTTCAAGGCCTCCGCCAGCGCCCGCCCGATGGCCTGCCGCTCTTCTCGGCGCGTCTCGTTTTCGGGGTTCAGCGCCTCCGCCTGCCGGGCGTAGGAAAGGGCCGCCTCCAGTTGTTGGATCTTCTGCTCTAGCTCACGCTCCGTCGCCGCGGCTTGCGCCAATTGCTGTGCCAGCCGCGCGTAGAGCTTCTCCAGCAGCGACTCGACAAACAGCAAATTCTGCCGCGCCTTGCGGTTCTTTTCATTATAACTCAAGGCCGTCTTGAACGCCTCGCGCGCCTGCTCCAACCGCGGCAGCGCCGCATCCGGCGCGGACTCGATCTGCGGTTCCGCCAGCCGGTAGGACACATTGCCGATCTGCATCCACGTCATGTCCCGCAGCGCCTCCGGTAGTTTGAGCGTAGCCAGCTTTTGCCAGCGCTCGTCCGCCGTGGCGAAATCTTCCGCCGCATAACTCGCCACTCCCGCGTTATAGAGCCGCCACGGATCCTCCGGCCGATAGGCCAGCGACTGCGTGAGTTTCGCGGCGGCCTGGCCGGGATCCTCTTTCAACAAGGCTCGCATCATGTCCAGCCCGGCCGCGGGCAGCGCGGAACACGGCAGCAGGAAAAACAGGACGATGGCTTTCATGGGCAAGGACGCGCTTCGGCAGACCATCGCCGGAAACGAGGTTTTGCAACGATTTCCCGATGAGGTTTCAGGCGCTCATTCCATCCGACGCCGGTCACGGACCAGCCGTTCCATCAGGAAAAGGGCGAGCGCCGCGCCGAGCGGCCATTGGAAATATTCCTCGGGCGCTTCGGAAGCGGTGACCTGCATGGTGGTGGCGAGAGGGCGCACGCCGCGTTGCCAGATTTCTTCCAGCCCTTCGCCCCGGCGGCCCAGCGCGGCATACCGTCCGTCCCCGGCGGCGGCGAGTTGTTGCAGCATCGGGGCGTTCAGCCGGCTGATCACATCGCGATGGAATTCGTTCTGCGCGTAATGCACGGCGCTCGAACGGCTCTCGTCACGCAGCGGAATGCGCGCACCGGCGGCGGTGCCGGCTCCCACGGTGAAGACGCGCAGCCCGTCGCGCGCCGCCTCACGGGCCGCGAGCAGCGCCTCGCCCTGCAATTCCTCGCCGTCGGTCACGAGCACGAGCGCCTTGGTTTCGTAGTCGCCCTTGGCGAAGGTTTGCCGCGCGAGGTGGATCGCCTGGGCAAGATCGGTGCCTTGGCGTGCCACGGTTTTCGGCGTCAGCGCCTCAAGGTGGCGTTTGACGGCTTCGTGGTCCGCCGTGATGGGCGCGGAGAGAAACGCCTCGCCGGCGAAGGCGATCAGCCCCGCGCGGCCGCCGCGCGCGCCATCGAGCAGGGTGGAGAGCCCCTCTTTCGCCACCTCGAGCCGAGACCGGCCGTCCATATCCTCGGCGAGCATCGAGCGAGAGAGATCGAGGCCGAGCAGGAAATCGACCGCCGGACGTTCGACTTCGACCATCTGTTTCCCGGCCTGCGGACGCGCGAGCGCCACCAGCACCGCGCCGAGCGCAAACGCAAACAAGCCCGCGCGCAGCCACCGCTTGCCGCGCGACACCGAACGCAGCATGTCGGCCAGCAAACGCGGCGCAACCACCCGCCGGAGCTTCCGCCGCGCGCGCCATTCCCCGAAGCCATGCCACAGCAAGGCCAGCACGGGCGCCACCCCCGCCGCTATCAGGAGCCAGGGCCATGCGAACGTCATGGCAGCGTCCTCCGCGTCCGAGGGTTCACACTATGGGCAGATCGCCGCATGAAGGCTTTTTTCCATCGGAATGCCCCGCCGGTCAACCATCCCCTTTGCGGGGTAGGGTGGCGCCTCCGGCCCGCTCCGTTCGGCGCACTTCGCCGGAGGATTCGCAGCTTGCCAACGCCTGCCGACTCCACCCGGTGAGTTTGTTGAAAATTGCCCACCAGTATGGATCAATTTTCAACAATTGTCGCTTGGAGACAGAGTGCCGGCATGACGCCAAGCGGAAGCCGGCAAGGCTGCGCCACCTTTCCATTGCCGCTTGATTTCCCATGGCCGGGCCTTCACCTTGAACGGCACATGAAACAGCCAGTCCAACTCACCGTGCCCATGCCCGCCAACCTGGCCCGGCTGCGTTTCCCCAAGGCTTTGGACGCGCGGCTGCAGGAGTTGTTGGATGAGCGTGACCGCCATGGACATCTCACGCCGGCCCAGAACCGGGAGGCGAAGGCTCTGGTCCAGATGGCCACCACTCTTTCGATCCTGAAACTCGGCGCGCAGGTCAAGGCGCGCCAGCGTTGATCTCATGAGCGTTCCTCGACGTCTCCGGCAGCGTGTCGCCACCCGCGCGGGACATCGGTGCGAGTATTGCGGGCTGTCACAACTCGGACAGGCCGCCACTTTTCATGTGGATCACATTGAACCATTGGCAGCTGGTGGAGGCACGGTCATGGAGAATCTTGCCTTGGCTTGTGTCCACTGTTCCTTGCGCAAAGGCGCACGCCAGAAAGGGCGTGATCCGAAATCCGGTCGCCTAACCGCGTTGTTTCACCCGCAGCAAGACACTTGGAACAATCATTTCCGTTGGGCAGGTTGCCGCATCACCGGCATTACCGCGACAGGCCGAGCCACGGTTTCCGTGCTTTCTCTCAACAGCCCCGAGCATTTGATTATCCGCTCATTTGAGCGGCAACTTGGCAGGCACCCCCCACCAGGACATTTGTAAAAAGCCGCAAGTTTGATGATGGTAGTCGGCTCGGATCTCTCAAATCGGGCTCAAGGCAGCGTCCTCCACAGGGTATGACGGCCGATCAGGCCGAGGAGGAGCAGGCCCAGCGCCGGGGCGGCGAACCAGTGCATCAGTTCCTCCCAGGCCTCCTGTTTCTTTTCCGTGAACGGGCTTTTTTCCAGGGTGTCGATGCGGGCATAGACGCGGCGCAATTCGTCGGTGTCGGAGACTTGGAAGAATTGCCCGTCGTTGAGTCGCGCGACTTCGCGGAGCATGGCCATGGTGTGGTTTTCGTAGCCGCGGCGGCGCGGCGCGATCATCTGGATGACGTGCTGCTTGATGCCCATCGGGCGGAGGGCGGCGGCCACTTCCACGGGGTCCGCGCCTTCGTTGATCTGGTCGGCGTCGGTCACGGTGATGATGACGCGGCTCTGGCCTTCGGCGGGCAGGAGGGCCTCGGCGGCGACGAGCACGCCCGATCCCGGCGCGGTGCCGCGCGTCGGCTCCTCGGCCAGGATGCGCTGCGTCAGCCAGTCGTGATCGAGCGTGAGCGGGCTGATGAGATGCGCGCCGCGGTCGAAGAAGACCGCGCCGATGCGGTCATCGGGACGTTGCTTGATGAACTCGGCGACCACGCGCTTCATGGCGTCGATGCGGCTGACGGGCTGGCGGTCGATGATGAAGTCGCGCTCCCGCATCGAGCCGGAAAAATCGAGCACGAACATGAGATTGACGCCCTGCGCCTCGCGCTCGAACACGCCGCGATCGCGCTGCGGGCGGGCCAGCGCGACGATGAGCAACGCCAGCGGGAGATACCCCAGCGTGGGAATGAGCCAGCCGAAACGCGAGCGCGCGCGGCGGCGGGCGACGGCGAGCAGCTCGGCGGAGGAAAATTTGACCGCGGCCACCGGCGCGACGCGGCCGCGCAGCATCATCCACAGCGGCAGCAGGGCGAGCGCCCACAGCCACACCGGCGTGGCGAAGCGGCATTCCTCCAGCCATGGCAACAAGTCTTTCATGCTGGGACGGCGGGGGCTTCGGGCGCGAGATGGGCGTCGCGGGTTTCCTTGACGAAGGCGACCGCGGCCTCGTGCAGGGCCAGCAGATCGGGCCGGCCGGCGGTGGCGCGCGAGAATTTCAACACATCGCAGTGCCGCAGGTATTCGGTCAACGAGCGCTGGTGCTTCGGACGCAGTGCGGGCGAGCGCACGGCACGGGCGAGAAATTCCTCGGTGGTGCGCGTCCGGGTCTGGAGGCAGAAGCGTGTTTCCAGATAGCGGCGGATGATGGCCGAGCTGGCGTCCGCGTAGGCTAGGGAATCCTCGCCGTCGATCAATGGCACCAGCGCCTTCAACGCGGCCAGCGCGTCTTCGTAGCTGCGTTCGTTGATTTCCGTCAGCCAGCGGCCGGGCGCCTGCTTCTTCCGCCACCAGCGGAAAAGCCCCCACGCCAGCAGCCCGACGATCACCACCACGACCAACCACCACGGGAAACGGAACGGCTCGATCGGCTCCAGCAGTTCCAGTTCGTCGAGCAGTTGGTCGGGCGGATTCATGCGCGCAGCCTCCTCAATCGCGTTTCGAAAAACCGCAGCAGATTCCGCCGGTAAGGTTGGTCGGTGGTGGCTTCGATGGCGTCGAGGCCCGCGCGTTGGAAGAGCCGGCGCAAGTCCTCCAACCGGGCTTCTGCGGCCGCGGCATAGGCCGCGCGGGCTTTTTTGCGGCCACTATTGAACCGCACGATCTCGCCGGTTTCCGCGTCTTCGAAGGCGATCCATCCGAGATCGGGTAGCGCGCGCTCGGTGGCGTCGAGGATCGTGATCGCGACCACGTCGTGCTTTTGCGCGGTGACCTTGAGCGCGCGCTCGTAGTCATGGGCCATGAAATCCGAGAGCACGAGCACCAGCGCGCGGCGTGACACGGCGCGGTTGAGGTGCTGGAGCGCGGCGGTGAGATCGGTGCCGCGCGCCTTCGGCTGGTAGGTCAGGATGTCGCTGAGGAGCCGCAGCACATG
>CAZQUC010000034.1:0-17447 GCA_964596095.1 uncultured Enterobacteriaceae bacterium | reverse complement strand
CCACGCATGGCGGAGGAGAGCGGCCAGTTCGGGAGCGTTGGCCCCGGCGCGCAACGGACCGCGCAGATCCAGACCGGTCGAGGCGAAGAGGCAGGTAAAAAGCCGGCCGTCGGAGCTGAGGCGCGCGCGGTTGCAGTGTTGGCAAAAGGGCTGGGTCACGCTGGCGATGATGCCGACCTCGCCGCCGGCCGCCGTGCGGTAGCGGCGCGCGACTTCTCCGGTATAATGCGGCGCAAGGGGGGTGAGCGCGCCGCCCAAGGTTTCCAGCCGAGCGGCGATCTCGCGGGCCGGCAAGACATCCTCCCGCTGCCAGCCGTTGCTGTTCCCGACATCCATGTATTCGATGAAGCGGACGACATACGACGGGCCGTTGAAACGGGTGGCCAGTTCCGTGATGGCATGTTCGTTCACGCCGCGGCGCACGACGGCGTTGAGCTTGACGGGCGCAAATCCGGCTGCGACCGCCGCGTCGATGCCCTCCACGACACGCTGCACGGAGACGCCGGCGTCGTTCATCTTTTGAAAGGTCGAATCGTCCAGCGCGTCGAGGCTGACGGTGAGGCGGTCGAGGCCCGCCGCGCGCAAGGCCGCCGCTTTGTGCCGCAGCAGGGAGCCATTGGTGGTGAGGGCCAACTCGACCGCCGGGAGTTCGGTCCGGAGTTGCGCGACGAGGCGCTCCAGGTCTTTGCGCAGCAGCGGTTCGCCCCCGGTCAGCCGGAGTTTCTGCATCCCGTGCCCGGCGAAGACGGAGGCCAGGCGCACGATCTCCCCGAAGCTCAGCAAAGCAGCGCGATGCAGGAATTCATGGCCCGGGCCGAAGATTTCCCGCGGCATGCAATAGGCGCAGCGGAAATTGCATCGGTCCGTCACCGAGAGACGAAGATCCCGCAGCGGCCGCTGGAGGCGGTCGAGGAGCACGGGAAGCCGGCGGGACTCACTCACGGTGGCGGCAATGTAAGTGCAGACGGCGCCCCTTGACAAGGAGCACACGAGAGAGGCGCGGAGGACATGTCTCCTCCACCTGCGGCATCATAGAAAACCGCCTTCCATTTTTTTATCAGTATTGATTGTTGATCGAGGGGTATAAAAAATCATTGCTGGCTGGGCGTCTTTTGCGTGAGGCCGGGGAGCTTTGTGGGCCGACAGCTCTCCCTCCTTTCGCTGTTGATCGTTGTTTTCTCCGGGGCTGAAACGGCCGTTTTTGATAACGACCTTCCGGTTCAGTCGAAATGCAGCCGTCCGATGTCCGCCCGGCGTTGGCTGCCGGCGAAATCCACTTTCGCGGCCGCTGCATGAGCCGCCTCCACCGCGGCCTCGCGCGTGTCCGCCTGCGCGACGATAGCCAGCACCCGGCCGCCGTTGGTTTCAAAACGGCCGTCCGCGTTCTTTCGCGTCCCGCAGTGATACACCCGCGCCCCGCCGATCCCGCCGGAAAAAGACTCCAATCCCGAGATCACATCCCCGCTCCGGCTGCCGGTTGGATATCCCGCGCTGGCGAGAATGACACAGACGCTCCATTGCCCGGAAAAGGTCAGCTTCTCCGGCCGCAAAATTCCGCGCGCGCCTTCCAGTAAATATTCCACCAGATCCCCCCCCGCCAAGGGCAGCACGGCCTCGCATTCCGGGTCGCCGAAGCGGCAATTGTATTCCACCACCTTCGGTCCTTCAGGCGTCAGCATCAGGCCGACATACAAAAAGCCGCGATACGGCAGCCCGTCCTTGACCAATCCCGCCACCGTGGGCGCGACGATTTCTTTTTCGATGCGCGCGAGGAGTTCCGGCTCCAGCAGGCCGCGGCCAGCCACCGCGCCCATGCCCCCGGTATTCGGCCCCTGGTCCCCCTCGTGGATGCGTTTGTAATCGCGTGCCGGACAGAGGATGTGATACGAGCCATCCGCCACATTGGCGAAAATACTGATCTCCGGCCCGGTCATGCATTCTTCGACCACCAGACGGCCGGGACCGAAGAGCCGCTTCACGAACACGTCCTGCAGGAACGTCTCCACCGCGTCCGACGTCGCGCACACCGCCACGCCCTTGCCCGCGGCCAGCCCGTCGAATTTCAGCACCACCGGCACGTCGCCGGCGGCGGCCCGCGCTTCCTCCAGCGTCGCCGCCACCGTGTAGCGCGCCGTCGGGATGCCGTGGCGGACCAGAAACCGCTTCGCGAATTCCTTGCTCGCTTCCAATTGCGCCGATTCCTTGGGAGGCCCCCAGCACGGCACGCCCAAGCGGGCGCACAGATTGGCCAGCCCCTCGTCCTTCACCAGCCAGCTTTCCTCCCCCGCCACCACCAGATCGATTTTTTCCCGCAACAAGAACTCTCCCAGCGAGTCCAGGTCGCTCACGCCGGGCGCGGGTTTCGCCACCGTGTCGAAAATGCCGTCGCTCCCCGGGAACGCGAATAATTCCGCCGGCGTGGGCGCCGCCGCCAGCGCCGCCAGCAACGCCTGTTCCCGCCCACCCTTGCCAATGACAATGATCTTCAACATCGCGCCTTCCTAGCGGCGGGCGCGTCGGGTGGCAACTTTCCGGCGCGAAAAATTCATCGCCCGTCAGCGTTCCGCTGCTCCGTCCGCGCTTGCGCGGAGAGCCGGAAGCCGCCATTGACACGTTAACGCGCGTCATGTAGAGTCGCCGCCCCGTTTCACTTGTTTCAAATCCAACCCAATCCATGCCTGAAGTCCAAGTCCGCAAAGGAGAATCCATCGATCGCGCTCTCAAACGCTTGAAAACCAAGCTCGAATCCGAGGGCATCTTCGATGAGATGCGTCGTCTGCGCGCTCACGAAACTCCCGTCGAGCGCACACGCCGCAAAGCCCGCAACGCGGCCAAGAAAGGCAAGGTCAAGTTCCGTTTCTCCATGCACGAGAAAAAACCGGTGGCGGCCGAAGGCGTCGAAGCCGCGGCGCCGGTGGCGTAAGGAAGCGGAGCCGGCAGGGCTCCTCTCATTTTAGTGGGGCTCCGGAAGAGCTTGGCAGGGCACGGAAGATCCGTGCCCTTTTTTGTTTTTGCATGGCGGGGGCGTCCGACCTATCGGCGTCGGGTTAAGAGTTCATCAAGTCAATCTCCAAGAGAAGGCGATTCCCAGCTTTGGATTGGCGCGGAGGAGCGCCTACCCTGGTAAAAGCGTCCCCCCGTATTGCCCGCGCGAATACGCCGATGGAAGAACCCTGCGTTGATGGCGTGGCGCTCGGCAGTTGTCAGATCGCCGCTATGCTCGAACCGTCGGACATGCCAGACAGCTTACGCCCCCTCCGGCGGTAAGGCCGTGGGATCACTCGTTTCCCTCCGGTCCGAAGGCCCAGCCGCCGCGTCGCGCCAAGCGCGCCTGTTTTTCCACCTCACGCAAGCGCTGAGCGAAAACCGCGCGGCGTAGGCCTTCGGGCAGATCGTCGCCCTTGGTATGAATGCGGGCCAGACCTTGTTCCACCAGCAGTTCGGCCAGTTGGCGCCAGGAGCCGTCCGGTTGGCGGATCTCCACATGCGCATAGTGCCGGCGGTCGCCATAGACCGGCTCCCAACGGGTGAAGACGCGGAAGTTCCCCTCCGTGAGCCGGCCGAGCGTGAACTCGCGCGCCTGTTGGCCGAGTTCGAGCGTGTCGCTTTCGGCCAGTCCGCCGAAATACGCGCCCTGCTCGGCCAGACGCGGACGGTTGAATTGATGCCGCCGCTTCTCCGGGCAATCCACGAAATACAGGCGCAGCGTGTGGGTGCCGCCGCGGTGGCGGAGGAGGAAGCTGTCGCCGTCGTTGGCGGCGTCGGGAGTCACGACCGGCGCTTCCAGTTCCGACCAGTTCCGGCTTTTACTCTGCTCCGGAGCCGGCCGTCGGGGCGCGGGGTGGGCCGCTTCCTCCTCGCGCAACCACAGCGCCGCCGCGGTGAGCAGCACGACGCCCACCGACATCACGACCTGGCCCAACAGACGGCGCTTGGCACGGGAATTCACGCCGGGATTACCGTCGGCCTTCCGCCTGCGCCTCCAGTTTCTCCAGTCTCAGCACGCCGCCGCCGCGCCGCTAAAAATACGTGACGCTCTCCCTCAAACGGCGATCCCGCGCCGGACGGAAGAGGCACATTCCGCTGCACGTAGCGCACCGGGGCGGCCGCTTCTCCCCAGCGCCGTGCGTGGAGTTTTTCGCCCAAGAGCGAGGGCTTCTCCGGCATCTCGCGGGCGGTCAATTCTTCTTCACGGGCGGTCATGGCTCCAGGATGCCAAGATACACCAAATTTTCCAGAACTTGTTCGCGGGTAGGCTCGAGCATTGTTTCCGCACGCGCCTTGATGGCGGCCGCCGCCACGCCGTGTTTCCACGGCCCGCTTGAGCTTCGACCGGTCAAAGTCACTGAGGGGCTGCGGCAGGTGGCGGCTTTGCTGGACCTGGATTCCGCCCCGGAAAGTGCCTTCTCCACCGACGACGTGCCGGGATGGTATCGGGAGGCGTTTTTGGGCCGGGGCGGCGGGTGGTGAACGGGTTCCACGGCGCGGGCGTTGGGGGTGGCGCCGGTGGGCGGATGAAGGGTCCGCCTCCCGGTGACGCATTCGTCACAACAAAGCTTTTCATGAAGCCGGATTCGTGTTTGTATTGGCACACATCCAGATTTTCCATGCACACGGTTCTTGTAGTTGATGACGAGGCGGACATCGTTGATCTCATCTCGTTCAATCTCCAGCGGCAGGGGCTGCGGGTGATGACGGCGCGCGATGGGTTGTCCGCCTCGCAGTTGGCCAAAGACGCCCAGCCCGATCTCATCGTGCTGGATCTCATGCTCCCCGGTCGCGACGGGTTCGGGGTTTTCAAAGACCTCCGCGCCGACACGCGCACCAGCCAGATCCCGGTCATCATGCTCACCGCGCGCGGCGAGTTGGATGACAAGATCGCCGGGCTGGAACTGGGAGCGGACGATTACGTCACCAAGCCGTTTTCCCCGAAGGAACTCACGCTCCGCGTGCAGGCCCTGCTCAAGCGCAGCAAAAAAGTGGTGGCCGACTCCTCACTCAAACAGGGCAGCTTCCATCTGGAGCGGAATACGCTGAAACTTTATCTGGCCGGCCAGCCGATCGACCTCACCGCCACGGAATTCAAGCTGCTGCGCCTGCTCATCGAGGCCAATGGCCAGCCGCAGAGCCGGGACGAACTGCTGCGCGAGGTCTGGGGCTACCAGACGGACACGGTGCTCACGCGCACGCTCGACACGCACGTGAAGCGCCTGCGGGAAAAACTCGGGGACTTTGCCAATTGCATCGAGACCATTCGTGGGGTGGGCTATCGGTTCGTGCCGGATGTTCCGGAACGCGCCGCCTAGCTTCCACTCATGCCCGACCTGCTGATCATCTCCCTCGCCTTCGCTCTGCTCGTGGTCAGTGCTCTGGCGGTCCGTCTGCTGCGTATCCACCGTTCTTCCCGCGACCGGTTGGTCGCTCTCGCCCTCGGCGAGGAAAAACAAGAAATGAGAGACCAAGCCCGCCGCAACGAAATGCTGGAGTCCCTGCTGGAGGGGCTGGGGGACGCGTGTCTCATCGTCACGCCCGAGCTGGAGGTGGCCTTTGCCAACACGGAGGCGGCCGAACTCTTCCACACGCGCCAGTCGCCGATCGGCCGGCGGTTGTTCGAAGTCTTTCCCGACCACCGCCTCACCGAGGTGGCCGAGCGCAGCCAGCGTGAGCACGCCGCCGTCGAGCAGCACGTGCCGGTGGTGATGCGCGCGGGGCAGGACGAGCGCACCAAGTTCCTCGTCGTCTCCGCCGCGCCCATCCGGCTGCCCGGCACGAGCCAGACCGAATACCTCCGCGTCATCGTGCGCGACGAAACCCAGCAGCGCGACACCGAGCAGATCCGCAAGGATTTCGTCGCCAATGCCAGCCACGAGCTGCGCACGCCGCTTTCCATCATCAACGGCTATCTCGAAAACCTCGTCGAGGGGTTGATCGATAATCCGCAAATGGTCAAGAAGTCCCTCCTCACCATGCAGAAGCACAGCCTGCGCCTGGCCCGCATCGTCGAGGACATGCTCACCATCTCGCGCTTTGAATCGGTGGGTGAGCACGAGGCCGGGGATCTCAAGCGCCACAGCTTTTCCGTCGAGGAATGCGTCAAGGATGTGCTCGACCGGCTGCATCCGGTCATGGAGGAAAAAGCCGCGCGCGTCATCACCGAATTCCCGCCTCCGCCCGAGGGCAGCCGCTTGGCTGGCGACCGGTTTTACTGGGACCAGGTGTTTTTCAACCTCATCGAAAACGCGCTCAAGGAAAACCAGCGGCCGGGCCTCATCATCCATGTCGGCCTCGCGCACGATCCCGACGGCAGCCTCCGCTTGTGGGTGCGGGACAACGGCGTGGGTATTCCGCGGGCCGACCTGGCTTTTATCTTCAAACGTTTCTATCGCGTCGCCAAACACCACGGCCAGGAAATCAAAGGCACCGGGCTTGGCCTCTCCATCGTGCGCCGCGCGGTCGAGGCTCATGGCGGCTCCATCTCCGTGGACAGCACGCCGGGAGTGCGCACCGAATTCACCATCCTCCTCCCGCCCGGCTCCCAGCCGTTGCCGGGAGAAAACGGCGACACGCTGCCACTGCCGTCGTGACATAACTTCTGGGGTGCGGAGGCTTGCCCCGTGATCGGGTCTCCCCGGCCCTGCGCTCACTGCCTTCCTGCCTTCTGCAATGTTTTGCAAAAGGCTCGTTGGGTAGAACCAAGGTCTCAGCGGACCTTGGCGGTGGAGGCGGCGCGGACGGCCTCCAGTTCCTCCCAGCGTTCGTAGAGTCGGGAAATTTCCGCGCGGGCGGTGTCGAGAGTGGCGGCGAGGGTTTCGAGTTCCATGAAGTGCTCGCGCTGGAATTCGGGATCGGCGAGTTGCTGCTCCAATTGCCCGGCGGCCTCTTCGGCGGCGAGGATGGCGGCTTCCATGCCTTCGAGTTCACGCTCTTCCTTGTAGGTCAATTTGCGCGCGCGGGTGGCGGCGCGAGCCCGCGCGGGCGCGGCGGCGGATTCGGACGGGGCGGGAGAGGCGGCGCGGGCGGCTTCGCGTTCGCGGCGTTTTTCCTCGTAGTAGGAATAATTTCCCGGCTGCACGAAGACGCCGCCTTCCTCGAACGCGAGGATGCGGTCGCAGATGCGGTCGAGGAAATACCGGTCGTGGCTGACGACGAGCGCGCTGCCGGCGAACCCGTCGAGCGCTTCCTCCAGCAGCCGCAGCGTGGGCAAGTCGAGGTCGTTGGTCGGCTCGTCGAGCACGAGGAAATTGCCGCCGCGTTTCAATTCCTTGGCGAGGATGAGGCGTCCGCGTTCGCCGCCGGAGAGGCTGCCGACGCGGTCGTTGAGGCGCTCGTCGGTGAAGAGGAACCGTTTCAAATACGCGCGGGCGCCGAGTTTTTGCTCGCCGAAGAACACCGTGTCGTCGTGGTCGGCGACTTCGTCGAGCACGCTCTTCTCATCATTGAGGGTGACGCGCCCCTGGTCGATAGCGTTGAATCGGGTGCGATGGCCGATGACGACTTCGCCTTCGTCCGGCGCGCGGCGGCCGAGACACAGGCGCAGCAGCGTGGTTTTGCCCGCGCCGTTGGGGCCGAGCACGCCGACGCATTCACCGGCGCGGAAGGAAAACGTCAGCCCGCGGAAGAGCCAGCGGTCGCCGGCCCGCGCGCCGGCGTCGCGCAGGTCGAGGATGACATTGCCCGGCGGGGGCGGGGGCGGCAGCAGGAGGTCCATGTCGCGCTCCTCGGGCGGGGCGTCCTGGCCTTCGATGTCGTAAAAACTCGCGAGGCGGAATTTCGATTTCGACCGCTGCGCGCGCACGCCGGCCCGCACCCATTCCAACTCGCGGCGCAGGAAGCTCTGGCGGCGGTGTTCGGTCTGTTCGGCGATCTGCTGGCGCACCGCCTTGGCCTCCAAATACGCGGTGTAATTGCCCTCGTGCGAAAAACACCGGCCCTGGTCCAGCTCGATGACGCGCGTGGCGATGCGGTCGAGGAAATAACGGTCGTGGGTGACGAAGACGACCGCGCCGGTGTAATCGCGCAGGAATTTCTCCAGCCACGCGATGGCCTCGGCGTCGAGGTGGTTGGTCGGCTCGTCGAGGAGGAGCAATTCCGGCTCGCCCACGAGCGCGCGGGCGAGGGCGACGCGACGTTTTTCCCCACCGGAGAGCGGCCCGACCACGGCTTCGGGCGGAGGGGCGTGCAGGGCGTTGAGCGTGGCTTCGAGCCGCGAGGCGAAGGTCCAGCCGTGCGCGGCGTCGATGTGTTGCAGCAGCGCGGCCTGCTCCGCGGCGGGGAGGTCGGGTTCCTCGTAACGGCGCAGCCACGCCACCACATCCGCCGCACCCGCGGCCACGTTGTCGCGGACCGTGGCCGCGTCATCGAGCTGGAAGTCCTGCGGCAGCCAGCCGGTGCGCAGTTCGCGTTTGCGGAAAATCTCCCCGCGGTCGGGCGCTTCGTCGCCGGCAAGGAGGCGGAAGAGGCTGGTCTTGCCCGCGCCATTGCGTCCGACGAGGCCAACCTTTTCCCCCGCAGCCACGGCCAGGGTGGCGCCGTCCAGCACCTGACGGGTGCCGTAGGCGAGGGACAGGTCTTTGCCGGAAATCAAGGCGGGGCCGGTGGCGCTCATCGCCTTTCACGTGCACGGGACGGCGCGGGCCGTCAATGGGTGATCGGGCGGATCGGTCCGGTCAGTCGGATCGCGAGGGCGGCAACGACGGAGGTGGCGGGCGTGGCGGCGGCAGGGGTGGCGGTTGCTCTTGGTGGGGGCGGCGGCGTTGCGCCGCGGAGATTTTGTGCCGCCGCAGCAGGTGGAAAACCAGGCACAGCACGAACTGGACTGTGAACAAGATGATGATGATCCGCAAGGCGAGGCCGGGCAACCCGCCGAACAGCCGGAACACCAGCGCCCACGTGCCGCCGAAGAGCACCAGGAACAGCGCCCAGCGCGCCCACACCGGCCAGTCGTAAAGGCGGGGCAGCCACCGGCGAAAGCGTGGGGACGCCGTCGCCCGCGCGTGCCGGATGTCGGCGAGCATGATCCCTTCGTAGAGCCAGCTCGCGGGGCCGAAAATAACCATCGATACGACCAGCCAGGCGAGGAAGATGAGCAGGCCTTTGAACCCGATCACATAACACACGAGCGCCGCGGGAGAAGCGAACCCGCGGCGGAAGTATTCCCAGGCTGAGAAGGGCGCGCGCAGGACGCGATACATGAAGTGCCGCGCCTTCAACGCCTGCCGCAGGCTTTGCTGGTGCTCTTTGTCCAGCGGATCGAGCGCCAGCGCGCGGCTGTAGGCCTCGATGGCCTCGGCGGGTTTGTCGAGGGAGAGGAAACAATCGCCGAGTCGCGCATGCACTTCGTCGTTTTCAGGGTCGAAGGCGAGGAGTGCTTCCCAGCGGCGGAGCGCTTCCCAGATTTCCTCGTAGGTCGTCGCGGAGGAGGTTTGCAGCGCGAGATCGAACGACGCGAGGCGCACGTTCTCCGGCTCCATCGCCCGCGCCAAGGCGAGGTGATGCCGGGCCTGCGCGATCTGGTTTTGCCGCGTCAGGATGATGGCGGCGGTGTGGTGCAGGGCGGCGAGGTGGGGATTGAGGCCGAGGGAAACCTGCGCGAATTCCAGGGCCTTGGCGTGGCAGCCCGCCTCCGTTTCGCACAAGGCGGCCAATTGATAGGTGTCCGCCTCCTCGGGCTGATGGGCGAGGAGGAATTCCACATGCGGACGCATCTTCTCCGGCTGTCGCACCCGCAGATAAGCCCACGCCAGGTGATGATGCGTCTCCGCGTCGAGGGGATCGACCTCCAGCGAGCGGCAGGCGATGTCGATGAGCCGCTGCCATTGGCCCGCATCGTGCAACTGCTGGAGCCAGGCGGCGGGAGGCTTGGATGATCCGGACATGGCGAGAGGCGCGGAAGGCGGGGTCACGGCAACCGCCGCGCGATGTCGGCGGCGAGGCGGGCGAGCAGCCGGCTGTGAGCGGCGACGAGCGCATCGTAGCCGTCGTGCTCCAGCGGTTCGGTTTCCGACCAGGAGCGCGTGGTCACCAGCCGTCGCTCGGGCAGGGCGTAGGCCCGCCACGTCACGTCCAGCACCGCGTCACCCGCGGCCGTGCCGTGCAATTGCCGCACGTCGAGCGTGATCTGGTAACGCAGCCCGGCGTCGTTTTCCCACGGATAGACGCGCACGTTGCCGGTGCCACGGGCGCGGCCCAGGTTGGCGGAGAGCACGCGCGCGAGGTTGTCGGCGAGATCACCGGCCCAGCGATGCGCATCGACCACGGTCAGGCGGTGATCGCTTTCCTGGTAAATCAGATTCGGCCGGTCCAGATACCCCGCCAGCGACACGGGCCCGACCCCGAGCCCCGGCCCGCTGCGCGAGGGCAGCGGACCTTCCGCGGTCAGCAGATAAAATGACTTCGGAGGACTGCCGCAGGACGGCAGCAGGAAGCAGGCAAGCAGGATCGCCGGAAGCGCGCGCATGACCCGCATCAAAGCCAGCGGGAGGGGATTGGACAGTGATGATTGAAGAATGATGATCGATGATTGGAAAATCATCGGTCGTTGATGACCACGGCCGCTTTTTGGCCGGCGACTTCGAGCGTCAGAGGCGCGGCGGCTTGGGCTGGGGTGAGCCAGCCTTCGAACCAGGAGGCGGCGGGGGCGCCGGGGGGGAGATCGGGCGGGAATTCGCCGGGGACAAAAAATGCGGGCAACTCGTCGCCCGTCGCGCCCAGCAACCGCACGTGGGGCGGCCGCGCCGAGAGCGGGGCGGGTTCGTGATGGGTGGCGGTGAATTCCACGCGCACGCGGCGATGGTCGCCCTCGGGTTGCACGTGGGCGCCGGTGATGGTCAGCGTGATCGGCCGGTCGGCGGGATCGCGTTTTTTCGCGAACCACGACGACGCGCCCTCATTCCACGCCACCCACAGCAAGCCGACCCCGACGAGCGCGAGAAGGACGAGGACTTCGGGGCGACGCCAGAAGGACATGGTGAAAGCAGCGTGGAAGAGATCACATCGCCGGACGCGAGCCGGAGCGGCTGCGCACAGTGATCAAGAGCGCGGCACCCACGCCGAGCGCCCAAAACACACTCAGCCACGGCAACGGGCCACCTTCCGGCATGAATTGCGACGCGATGAGGGAGGCCACGGAGCCGGCGCCGTAACCGGTGGTCAGCGCCAGCGAATACGCCACGTCGGCCGGGCGCGGTCGTGAGGTGGCGAAGTAACCGATCACTCCATACCCGAAAAAGGTGCCTACCACCAGCCAGGCGAATTTTGTGAAGAACGCGGGGCCGTCGAGGACGACTTTGGTTTCGATTTCCTCCGGCTCCAGATACTGGAAAATACCGGTGGTGAGCGCTTTCGGTTCCGGCGCGGGCGGCGGGCGGAAAAATGGAGCGTCGCCTACGCTTTGCGACGCCTGCCGGCCATCGGCGGTGCTGTCGGCGCGCCACGGGACGTGCCAGCCGAGCCAGCCGGCTTCGGCCATCAGGATCACCAGCAAGAGGATGCGGAGCTTGAACATGGATGGGATGAAAAGCGGAACGGAGCGCGCGGCTTGTCTGGCGGAGGCGGAGGGCCGGCGCGGCCTTCATCATACGGCGGTGGCGGCGGAGAGCAACGGCGCGAGTTGGCGGCGCAGCGTCTCCGGCGTCGCGCCCTGGGCGCGGAGCGCGCGCAGCGAGACGGCCTCCGCGCGTTTGGCGAGCCGCCGGCCGTGCTCATCCACCACCAGCGGATGATGCAGCCATTCGGGCACGGGCAGGCCGAGCAGGTGTTGCAGCAGCCGATGCACGTGGGTGCTGGCAAACAAATCCTCGCCGCGCGTGACCAAGGTGATGCCCTGGAGCGCGTCATCCACCACCACGGCGAGGTGGTAACTCGTCGCGATGTCCTTGCGGGCCAGCACCACGTCGCCGAGCCGCGCGGGCTGGGCATCTTGCGGGCCGGCGAGACGATCGTGCCAGACCAAGGGGCCGGCGAGTTTCGTGGCTTGGGTCACGTCGAGCCGCCAGGCGGGCGGGGTGGGAGAGGCTTCCAGCAATGCGGCCACTTCTTCCGCCGGCCGCCGCCGGCACAGGCCGGGATAGAGCGGTCCTTCCGGTCCGTGCGGCGCATGGGAAGCGGAGGTGATTTCGCGTTGGATGTCCGCCCGCGTGCAAAAGCAGGGATAGACGACGCCCAACGCTTGCAACCGCGCCAGCGCCTCCGCATAAACCGGTAGATGCTCATGCTGCCGCCGCGCCGGTTCCGGCCACGACAGCCCGAGCCAGGCGAGATCTTCCTTGAGCGCGACTTCGTATTCCTCCCGGCAGCGGGTGAGATCAATATCCTCGATCCGCAGCAAAAATTCGCCGCCCTCCCGGTGCGCGTCTTCCCAGGCCACCAGCGCGGCCAGCGCGTGGCCGAGGTGCAGCCAGCCGGAGGGACTGGGGGCGAAGCGCGTCCTCGTCATGATAGGGCGGAGCGGGGCATTCAGGTCGGGGCGCATCAAACCGGAACCGCCGTCGCTTGCAACGCCGGTCTCGCGCGGGGCGGCGATTTCGCGCTGCCGCCGCGAACAGACGGGGATTTTTTCTAAAACATGACAGGGATGGACAAACAAGGGATGCCATTACTCTCCAACAATGCCGGTTTCCCAACCCAACGCTTCCCCTTCCAACGCTGCGGAAGACGCCGCTTCCGCCCCGCCCGCGGCGGCGGAGTGGGAGCCGTTGTTCGACCCGCAGGCGGCGCGCGGGGAGGAATACGAGGCGCGGCGGAAGAAGATCGAATACGTGGTGGTGTCGCTGGTGGTGATCTATCTCGCCGGTTACGAATGGCTGCGATGGTGGATGAAGACGCCGGTGCAGCCGATCTGGCTGACGGTGTTCGCGGCTTGCATCGTCGGGTATTGCCTGCTGCGCATCGGCCTGCTGCGGTTGCAATCCCGCGCGCGGCATGCCGCCCGGTATGTGTGGGAGCGGCTGACGCCGGAATTCGCGCGGCTGGGCGAGCGCGGCTTTTATGTTTTTGAAGGACTGACCGATTGGCAGGGCGCGCTGCTCGGCCCCATCCTCGTCGGGCCTTCCGGGGTGTATTCGCTGTCGGTCCGCACCACCCCGCCCACCGGGAGTTTTTTCGAGAAAGTCCACCATCTCGATGCCGACACGCTGCGGCTGGGCCCGCGCCGGGCGTTTGCCGATCCATTGGGGTCCGCCCGGCGGGCCGCGCGGCGGGTGGCCGTGTATCTCGAACAACGCGGCGTGCCGGGAGCCGCCGTCACCCCGGTGTTGATTTTCCCCGGCTGGCGCATGGGCCAGGTTCCGCCCGGAGGCCAGCGTGACGTGTTGGTCGTCAATGAAAAAACCTTGGCCGCCGAAGTGCTGGGCCGGTCACCGGCACTGGAGCCGAAGGACTTGCTCGCCCTCACCGAGGCATTGAAGTGAGCTGGGAAAGAAGCGCGGGGCCGGCACGGCTTCCCGGCAGTATTGGTGCTCATGCGTCTCTGTCTCAAAAATTAATTTTCCGGCTTGCCGGGTCGAACATCTCCGGGAACGTGCGTTCGTTTCCCTTTCGTCCCGCAAGAAATGTCATCATTCAGCCGCCCTCCATTCCATTCCCTGGCGCCGGTGCAGGCGTCGATGCTCCGCGCGCGGGCTTCCGGCGCGGAGCGTGAACAGGTGGTGATGGTGTTCCGCGAAGGGGTGGCGGCCGCCCGGGTGGCCGCGGCTTGGCATGCCACCGTGGCGGCGACCGCGGTGCTGCGCACGGGGCTGCTGACGGCGCAGGGCGAAGCGGCGGGTTGGGAGGAGCGTCCGCCCTCGTCGATCTTGATCGAGCCCGAAGCCGAGCCGCCCGTTTTCGAGGACTGGCTGGAGGAGGATCGCCGGCGCGACTTTGCCTGGGAGACCGACGTGCCGTGGCGCGCGGTGTATTGGCGCGCGTCCCGGCGCTGGGTGTGGACGTTTCATCATGGGCTGCTCGACGGGCGGTCGATCACGCGGATTTTGCGGGAATTTCTGGCCCGTGTGCAAGGCGGGACGGGTCACGCGCTGTCCCTGCCGGTCTGGAAAGACGCCGGCCCGGAAGCGAAAGCCGCGGCGGCCGCTCACTTTGCCTCCGTCATCCCCGGCGTCGAGCCGGCGGAGGTGGACTTCGGCGCGAAAGGACGCGGGGTCGCCGCCACCCGGCTGGGCGCCGAAAGCAGGCGCGCCTTGGAAGCGGCGGCGACCGCACATGGCGTGACTCCTTCCACGATCGTGCTGTGGGCCTGGGGCCAAGCCATGGCCCGAACCGCGGGCGTAGAAGCGGTGTCCGTCGGCCAGGTGCGCTCCGGTCCGCCCCTGGAAGCCACCGCCGGTTTTTCGATGAACACGCTGCCGGTGATCGTCCGCCGGGGCGTGCCGGGTGACACGGCCGCGGCCGGCTGGCAGGCCGTGCGCGCGCAGATGCTGGCCTTGCGGGAATTCGAGAGCCTGGCGCCCGCGGACTTGCCCGGCGAGCTGGTTGGCCCGGCGGGCGGGGCGTGGTCCAGCGTGGCCATGATCGAGCGCGGCACCCTGCGCCATCAACTGGGCGAGGAAGCCGCCGCCTTGCTGGAGTCGGTGGAGTTGCGCGAGCGTTCCTCCGGCGCGCTGGTGGCCTCGGCTTACCTGCGTCCCGATCTGCGGCTGGAAGTGGAAGGCGGCGGCGATCTCGGTCCGGCGGGCGCGGAGGCGCTGCTCGCGCATTGGGCCGCCATCGTGCGCCGCGCCGCGACCACCCCCGAGGCCCGTCTGCAAGACCTCACTGCCCTGCCCGAGGAAATGACCGCCCGCCTGGCGGCGTGGGAATCCGGCGGTCCCTCGTTGCCGGGACCGGCGCATCTGGCCGACGCGTGGCGCGCCACGGTGAGCGAGCACGCGGCCGCCGCGGCCGTGTGGACGCCGGAAGAAACGTGGACTTACGCCGAGGCGGCCTCGCGCGTGGACCGGCTGGCCGGTGCGCTGGCCGCGGAAGGCGTCCGTCCCGGCCAGACCGTGGCCGTGCGGGCCGGACGCCGTGCGGAGTGGCTGATCGCGCTGCTCGCCATCGTGTGCCTGGGCGCGGTTTATCTCCCGCTGGCCCGGCGCCTGCCGCCCTCGCGGGTGAGGGCCATGGTCGCGGACAGCGCGGCCGAGTTCATCGTAGGCGAGCCGTTGGCAGAAGATGATTTCGGATTGCGCCGGGTCGCGCCGGCGGCGGATGTGGCGGCTTCCGACGTCGCCGTTTCATCTTCTATCGCGGGTAACGATGTGCTCGCCTTGCTCTACACCTCGGGCTCCACGGGCGAACCGAAAGGCGTGATGCTCGACCATCACGGCGTGCTCAACGAAGCACGCTGGGCCGCGCGCTCCCTCGGCCTCGGCCCCGGCGACCGTGTCCTGCAATTCGCCTCGCCCGGCTTCGATGCCTCGCTGGAGGAAATGCTTTCGTGCGTGCTCAGCGGCGCGACGCTGGTGCCGCGTCCCGAAGCCCTTGCCGACGATCTCACCGCGTTTCACGATTTTCTTTCCACCGCTGGGATCACCGTGCTCGACCTGCCGACGGCCTTTTGGTCGGAATGGGTGGCCTGGCTGCGCGAGACCGGCCGCCGCGTGCCCGCCCTCAAGGCGACCATCATCGGCGGCGAACGCGCGTCGGCCCGCGCCTTGGCCGACTGGCGCGCCGCGGGGGGCGGCATTTTGTGGAACAGCTACGGCCCCACGGAAGCCTCCATCGTCGCCTCCGCGCAGGAAATCGGCGGATGGGACGACGACACCGACGACCCACCGATCGGCCGCCCGCTTCCCGGTTACCTCCTCCGCGTCGCCGATGATCGCGGCGAGGCCCGTCCGCCCGGCGCGGCGGGCGAAATCTGGATCGGCGGGCCGGGTGTGGGGCCGGGGTATTGGCGTCGCCCGGACCTGACCGCCGCCGTCTTTGTGGAGAAAGACGGCCAGCGCTGGTATCGCACGGGCGACCTCGGCCGTTGGGACGAGGCGGGAAGAGTGCGCTTCCTCGGCCGGCGCGACGATCAGTTGAAGATCCGCGGCCAGCGGGTCGAGCCCGCCGAAGTCATCCACCACCTGGAATCCTTTCCCGGCGTGGGCGCCGCGCATGTCGGCGCGGTCGGGACCGGCTCCCACCGCCCGCTGGCGGCGTGGATCCGCTGGGAAGGCGCGCCGCCCGACGCCTGGCCGCAACGCCTGCGCGACCACCTCGCCGGCCACGTGCCGGCGGTGGCCATCCCCACACGCTGGATGGCGGTGGAGGCGTTCGCCTTGACCGAACGCGGCAAGCTCGACCGCGAAGCCCTGCCCGAACCACCTGCCGGTCTCGATCCCGCCGCCGAAACACCCGCCACCCCCACCGAGGAAAAGATCGCCGCCTGGTGGCGACAGTGGCTCGGCGTGGATACCGTGGGCCGGCAGGATTCCTTTTTCGACCTCGGCGGCAACTCGCTGGCGGCGCTGCGTCTTTTCGCCCGTTTGGCGGAGGAATTCGGCACGCGCCTGCCGATGGCTTCCCTCATCCAAACGCCCACCCTCGCAGCCCTGGCGCGCACGGTGGATGACCTGGCCGCGTGTCCGCGCACGCCCGACGGCGTCGCCCTGCCCCACGTCGTGCCGCTGCGCGTGAGCGGGGAAGCGCCGCCGCTGTTCTGCATCCACGGCGGTGACGGTGGCGTCTTGTTCTACCGCGAGCTGGCCCACCACCTCACGGCAGAGTTGTCGCTCGTGACCATCGAATCGCCGGCCCTGAGCGCGGAAGAGCGCGTCCACGTGGCCTCCGTCGAGGAATCCGCGCGCGGTTACGTCGCGGCCGTGCGGCGGCATCAGGCGCGCGGACCGTATCATCTCGCAGGTTATTCCTACGGCGGCGTGCTCGTCTATGAAATGGCGGCGCAACTGCGCGCCGAGGGTGAGGAGGTGGCCTTCCTCGGCCTTTTCGATACCGAAAATCCCGCCCGGCCCGGCCGCAAATACACGCTGCCGGAACGCGCCGCGGTCTTTTGGCGCGCCCATGGCGACGCCCCGCTGCCGGCCCGCGCGGGCCGATTGCTGACCCGCATCATCACCGGCCTCGGCGCCAGCACGGTGTTGCGGAGCGAAGCCGTGGTGGCACGGCTCACCACCACCTCGCGGCCACACGGCAAGCTCCGCGCCCTCCAAGTGCGCGAAGCCCACGCCGCCGCGATGGAGGCCTACCAACCGCGCCCCGTCGATGTGCCGGTGGTGCTTTTCAAGACCCAGGCCATCGACGACAAATTCGCCACTCTGCCCGACTACGGCTGGACCGGCCTGCCCGCCGCCTTGGAAATCATCGACGTGCCCGGCGCTCATCTCACCATGTTCTCACCGGAGCACGCCTCCGTGCTCGCCCGCGAAGTCGGCCGCCTGCTCAACACCCGCCGCGCGTAGCGGGGGCGTCCCGCCCAATACTGTTAACTTAACACTTGAAGGCTTGCCTCCATCGTGGTATGGGAA
>CAZQUC010000033.1:0-17510 GCA_964596095.1 uncultured Enterobacteriaceae bacterium | reverse complement strand
GCGGCGGTCCATTCGTGGGCTTCCGCTTTGGCGAGGCCGAGGACGCCGCGCAGCTCACCTTCCACGAGCATGGGCACGGCGATGCTGGCCTGCACGGGCACGGCCTTGGCGCCGGGGCGGATGTCGCCGGTGGTGTCCTGCTGGAGATTGCACGTCTGCACCGGCTCGCGGCGCTCGGCGGCCAGCCCGGCCATGCCTTTGCCGATCGGCACCACCGCCACGATCTCCGCCACCTGCGGCGGCAGGCCGACATGCGCGGCCAGTTTCATGACGGACGTGCCGGGCTCCAGCCAATGGATGGTGCCCGTGGTGCCGCCATGGGTGGCGAGGGCGGTTTGCAGCAGGGTGTCGGCGCTCATGGCAGGGAAAAATGGCTCAGACGCGGCCAATTCCAACTCCTGCATAGGCCGGGTGTGCGGCGGCGGCAGCGGGCGGCCTTCGTGGGCCAGATCATGGATTTCTCCGGTCACGAGTTCACACAACTCCGCATAGACCACAGTTTGGTCGCATCCGTGGCAGACACCGCCGAGAAAAAGGTCCGGACAGTAACCGACATAGAGACCGTCGGGTTCTTCCCAACGGACGAATTTCAGATATTGGTCTTCGAGCTTCATGCCAAAATCAGTATAACCCGGATCGCGGCGTCGTCTATCGGCCGGCGAGCCGGAGCGCGCGCCGGACATCACGCTCTTGATAAGGTTGCGCGTCATCACCCGCGGCTCCGCTGAGGATGACGGCTCCGCGAACCGCGGGATGGCGGAATTTGCGGTGCCTCCACCTTTGACGAGGGAAAATCCCGCCCGCTCAAGGTCGATCACCAATTCCCTGATTTTACGAGGCATGGCAACAGCGTATTACCCCACAAACCGCCGCACCACCACCGTGGCGTTGTGGCCGCCGAAGCCGAAGCTGTTGCTCATGGCGGTGTCGATCTTTGCCTCACGGGCGGTGTTGGGCACGTAGTCGAGATCGCATTCGGGATCGGGGTTTTCGAGGTTGATCGTCGGCGGTGCGATCTGGTGCTGGAGGGCGAGCACGCAGGCGGCGAGTTCCACCCCGCCGGCCGCGCCGAGCAAGTGGCCGGTCATCGACTTGGTGGAGGACACCAGCAGGCCGTTCTTCGCGTAATCACCGAAGGCGCGTTTGATCGATTGCGTCTCCGAAATGTCGCCGAGGCCGGTGGAGGTGGCGTGGGCGTTGAGATAATGAATGTCGGAGGGATTCAGGCGGGAGTGGCGCAGCGCGGTGGTCATGGCCGCCGCGGGGCCGGCGCCGTCGGGCGAGGGCGCGGAGATGTGGTAGGCGTCGCCGGATGCGCCGTAGCCGGTGAGTTCACAGTAAATGCGCGCGCCGCGTTTTTTCGCGTGTTCGAGCTCCTCTAGCACCACCACGCCCGCACCTTCGCCCATGACGAAGCCGTCGCGATCGCGGTCGAACGGGCGGCTGGCTTGCTCCGGCGCGTCGTTGCGGGTGGAGAGCGCCTTCATGTTGCAGAATCCGGCCAGGCCCATCGGCCGGATGCTGGCTTCGGCGCCGCCCGCCACCATGGCGTCGGCGTCGCCGAATTTGATGATGCGCCACGCTTCGCCGATGTTGTTGTTGCTCGTCGCGCAGGCGGTGACGATGACCATGTTCGGTCCCTTGAAGCCGAGATCGATGGAGATCAGCCCGCTGCCGATGTTGCTGATCATCATCGGAATGGTGAAGGGGCTCACGCGTGCCGGGCTTTTTTGCAGCAGGGCGGTGTGCTGATCCTCGAACGTGCCCAGGCCACCGATGCCGCTGCCGACCATGATGCCGACGCGCAGCGGATCGACTTGGTCCGCGCTGATCCCGGCGTCCTTGACCGCCAGCTTGCTGCCGGCCATCGCAAGTTGCGCGTAGCGGTCGGCGCGGCGGGCGTCCTTGAAGTCGTTGAAAAATTCCTTCGGCTCGAAATCCGTCTCGCCCGCGAACTGGCAAGGGTAGGGCGCGGGATCGAGTTGCGTGATGCGCCGGATGCCGCTGCGCCCATGGACCAGATTGTCCCAAAACGTCCCGAGGTCGTTCCCCAAGGGGGAGACCACTCCGATTCCGGTGATGACGACGCGGCGTTCGCTGCTCATGCGGATTCCCTACGCACACGGGACGCGCGTTGTCAAAAAATGTTGGCGGAGGCGGGGTTGCGGACACGCGCGCGCCGGCCGGTGCCCCTCCGCGGCTGAGAATTCCCGCGCTGACGGAATCGGGCAATCCATGAGAAAATTCCGGCGGAAAGACGCGGAATTGCGCCTAATTGTCATGTCCACACTTTTGTTTTCATGATCACTTCATCTCTGCTTCGTCCCGTTCTCACCACCGTTGCCCTGCTGGCCACCGCCTTCACCTTGGCCGCCGATCCGGCGAACAAGCTCTGCCCCATCATGATCGAGGATGAGGCCGACGCGGACCAAACCGTCGATTTCAAAGGCGTGTCCATCGCCCTGTGCTGCGCCAAATGCGCCAAAGCCTGGAAAGCCAGCGACAAAGCCGCCGCCTATTATGCAAAGGTGGCGCTGAAGCTGGACCTGCTGCCCCAGCTCAAGGGCAAGGAAGCCGAACTCGGCCTCGACAAGATCGAACTGCTGCCGCAGACCTATTGCGCCATCAATCACAAGACGCTCATCACGCCCGAAAGCCCTTCCATCGAATACAAAGGGGAAAAGATTTATTTCTTCAACGACAAGGCCATCGAGCGTTGGAACAAGGATCCCGAAGCCGCGGCCAAAAAAGCCATCGACGCTGGCGTGCTGCCACAGTTGAAAGACAAATGAACGACGGTTGGCCCGCCAAGCAGCGGGGAATCCCACTCCCCGCGCCCGAGCTTTCTTGATGAAGCGCCGTCCTTGGACGGCGCTTTTTTTTCAGATGACTGATCAGCCTCCGGCTCGCCAATTCCGAGGTCTCGCCGGAATGAGAGCACAGGGCGGAACTCCACCGCCGGGCTGAAAACTGAAAACTGAATTCTGAAAACTCCCTCCAGGCTCAATGCCCGCTCACCGCCTTCTCCGAGCCGAGGCCGGTATGGGCGCGGAAGCTGAGTTCGTCGTATTTCTTCTCGGCGTCGAGATCGCGCGCGCTGGCCAGGGTGCCGAACCACGCGCCGAGGAACCCGAGCGGGATGCTGAGCAGGCCGGGGTTTTCCAGCGGGAAAAGGGCGCCTTCCCGGCCGAAAAGTCCGTTCGGGCTGAGCAGGATGAGCAGGATGGACGACACAAGGCCGGTGGCGAGGCCGGCGACCGCGCCGGTGGTGTTGAAGCGTTTCCAGAACACCGAAAGCACGATGACGGGCAAATTCGCCGAAGCCGCCACCGCAAAAGCGAGGCCGACGAGCATGGCGGCATTGACGCTGCTGCCCAGCGCGATGGCCAGCCCGATGCTGGCCGCCCCCACGAAGAAGGCCGTGAACCGCGCGACCTTCACCTCCTGCCCCGGCGCCACCTCCTTGCCGTGGTGGATGACGTTGGAATAAAAATCGTGCGCGAAGCTGGTGCTGGCGCTCATGGTCAGCCCCGCGACGACGGCGAGGATGGTCGCGAACGCCACCGCGCTGATGAAGGCGAAGAAAAACTCCCCGCCCAAGGCCCGCGCGAGAATGGGCGCGACCATGTTGGTATTCGGCTTGCCAGCTTCGGTGAGGATTTCGGATTTCTCCAGAATGGTCGCCGCGCCGAAGCCGAAGAAGGTCGTGAGGATGTAAAACAACCCGATAATGCCGATGGCCCACACCACGCTGGAGCGCGCCGTTTTCGCATCCGGCACGGTGTAGAACCGCACCAGAATATGCGGCAGCCCCGCGGTGCCCAGCACCAGCCCGAGCGCGAGCGACACGAAGTCGAGCGGTCCCCACGGGTTGGCCTCGGTGGCGCCGAATTTCATGCCGGGATCGAGCAAATTCACCGGCTCCGCGCTGCCCGCGTAGTCCGCCCGGCTCACCGAGGTGAAGAACTGCGTGAGGCTGTAATCGTGCCGGCCCAGCACCATCCAGCTCAGCGCCAGCGCGCCGCCCATCAGCAGCACCGCCTTGATGATCTGCACCCAGGTCGTGGCCAGCATCCCGCCGAAGACGACATACACCAGCATCAGCACGCCCACTCCGATGACCGCCGGGGCGAAGCTCACGCCGATCAATTGCTCGATGATCCCACCCGCGCCCACCATCTGCGCGATCATGTAAAAGGTCGAAACGGTGAGAGTGCTCAACGCCGCCAGCGCGCGCACCGGGCGCGGTTTCAGCCGGTAGGCCAGCAGATCGGCCATGGTGTATTTGCCGGCGTTGCGCAGCGGCTCGGCGACGATGAGGAGCACGGTCAGATACGCGACGAGGAAGCCGACCGAATACATGAACCCGTCATACCCGCTGAAGCAGATCATCCCGGAAATGCCGAGGAAACTCGCCGCGCTCATGTAATCGCCCGCCACCGCGAGGCCGTTCTGCCAGCCCTTGATGCTGCGGCCGGCCGCGAAGTAAGCGGCGGAACCGGTGGCTTTCTTGGCGCTCAGCCACGTGATGACCAGCGTCAGCGCGACGAAGGCCAGGAACATGCCCAGCGCGGGCGTGAAGGTGATGGCCGCCAGCGGGGCGGGGATGGAAAGAAGATCGGTCATGGGCATCGGGGAAAGCAAGGTCGGGGAAACGGAGCCGGGCGAAGACGCGTGGAGAGCGGGAGACGGCGATCACCGCCCGGACACGCCGGCGGCCTCCAGCAAGGCGTGCTCCATGCGGTCCCATTTGCGCGCCTGCACGACATACAGGCCCGCCATCACGAAGGTCATGAGGAATTGCGAGAGCGCGAAAAGATACGCCACATTCACCTGGCCCCACACCGGCCGCTTCATCACCTCCGGCCAGAACCCGACCAGCACCGGCAGCGCCATGTAATAGACGAGGAAGAACAACGTCGCCGGAATGATGAACCGCTTCTTGGCGGCGACGAGACGCTGGAAGTCCTCACGGGCCGCGAGCGCGGACCAATCGGGGGCGGATGATGAAGCGGGGGCCGGCGGCATGGTGATGTCGGGTCGATCGAGAAAACCCGCGCGAGGCTAGAAAACCCCCCGCCCGGTGTCAATCGCTCATGCCGCGCCGCTGTGGTTTTTGGAGTGCGGACGGCTTGCCTCCGCTCTACCGTTCACCGGCTTGCCGGTGAGTTGAAAACGGAGGGAGCGTGCCAGCACCTCGGGGGCCGCCCCGACGATGGCCGATCGAGCTCCCCCGCCACGAGGGCAAGCCCCTCACCCCCGCAGAGCGGAGGCAAGCCGTCCGCACTCCAGACGCGGCGCTCTCCGAGGCGTTTCCCATGTGTTTGCTCGCCACGCTCAGCACCTGCGGCCCTTCCGCGTCTCACGTTTCGAAATACGTATAGCCCGACATGCCGGCGCGGTAGCCGTTGACGAGCACGCGCATTTCCTGGGCGCTGAGCCGGCCCTCGCCGCGCGCCCGTTCCGCGAAAAGCGTGAAGCGTTCGATCAGCGCGGGCGGGCTGTATTCCATGTAGGAGAGCACATCGGCCACGGTGTCGCCGCGGTAGTGGACCTCGCATTTGGGCTGGCCGTTTTCGAGTTTGACGGAAACGACGTTGGTGTCGCCGAAAAGATTGTGCAGGCCGCCGAGGCTTTCCTGATACGCACCGACGAGGAAGACGCCCAGCAGGTAGTCCTCGGTGTCCTTCAACTCATGCACGGGCAGGACTTTCTCGCGCTCCTTGCCGGTGAAATGCTCGAGCACGCCGTCGCAATCGCAGGTGAGATCGGAGATGACCGCCTCGCGCGTGGGCGCCTCGTCGAGCCGGTGCATGGGCATGACCGGGAACAATTGCTCGATGGCCCACGAGTCGGGCAGCGATTGGAAAATGGAAAAATTCCCGTAGTAGAAATCGGACAGCGTGTTGCGGATGTCGCGCAACGGCTTGGACGGCGATTTCTCATGGCGCAACTTGGCGCCGAGCCGCGTCATGATGCGCCAGAAAATCTCTTCGCCGAGCGAGACCTCGCGCAAACCGATGACGCCGAGGGAGAACAACTGACGCAGCGAGTCGCGGTGGAAGACGGCGTCGTTGTAACACTCCTGCGCGCCGAGGGTTTCCAGGCTGGCCAGCACTTCGTGGAGCCCGCGAAGCTGCAAGCTGGCCTGCTCGGGCAGCTCGATTTCCGTGGGGCCGTCGTTTTCCAATCGTGTGACCCCCAGCACGTTGAAGACCAGCACGCTGAAATAGCTGGCCACCGCGCGGCCGGATTCGGTGACGAGATCGGGGTGCGCCACGCCGGCCTCGTCGCAGATTTGACCGAGCACCTGCACCATGTCCGCGCAATATTCCTGCAACGTGTAATTGCGGCTGCTGGCCGTGCCGCCGGTGCCGTCGTAATCGACGGCGAGACCGCCGCCGAGATCGATGAACCCCATGCGCGCGCCCTCTTTCACGAGTTGCACATAAACGCGCATCGCCTCGGTCGCGCTCTGGCGGATGGTCTGGATCTTGGGAATCTGCGAGCCTTGGTGGAAATGCAGCAACCGCAGCCAGTCCAGCTTGCCCAGCGTGCGCAGGTCATCGACCAGGCGCATCAATTGCGGCAGCGACAACCCGAACGGCGAGCGGTCGCCGACCGAGTTCGCCCAATGGCCGCCGCTCTTGGCCGAGAGCCGGATGCGCACGCCCAGCAACGGCTCCACCCCCATCGCGGCGGCGCTTTCGAGGATGAGCGGCAGCTCGTCGGGCATCTCCATCACCAGCACGACCTTGAGCCCCATCTTGACCGCGCCGAGCGCGAGATCGATGAACTCGCGGTCCTTGTAGCCGTTGCAAATGATGAGCGCCTCGGGGTTGTGCATGTAGGCCAGGGCCGCCAGCAACTCGGGCTTGCTGCCCGCCTCCAGCCCGTAGTCGAACTCGCGCCCGAAGCTCGCCACTTCGCTGATGACTTGGTGCTGCTGGTTGACCTTGATCGGGTAAACCCCGCGGTATTTCCCGCGATAGCTGCCCTCGGCGATCGCCTTGCGGAACGACAGATTCAGCTCCTCGATCCGCGAATGCAGGATGTCGCTGAAGCGGAACAGCAGCGGCAGTTGCAGATCCGGGTGGCTTTTTTTGAGATCGCGCATCAACCCGGCGAGGCTGACCTTGACGATCTCGCCGCCTTCCTGCGGCTCCAGATCGGCGCAGACCTCGCCCGCGTCGTTGACGGAAAAGTAGCCCGCTCCCCAGCGGTCGATCCCATAGAGTTGGCGCGCCTCTTCGACCGACCAGTCTCCATTCGGAGGTGAGGGCGGCAAGGCGGAGGTGGGCCCGGCGGGCGAGTCGGCGACAGAGACGGCGGAATTTTCCACGGTGTGGCGAAGTGACAGGAGTAGTCCTGGAAGAAACGAACGATGACAGGAACCAACCGGATGCGGCCTTCCCGGCGCGCGCCCGAACCCGACACATGACACATTTGCCCCCGGCGGCAAGAAACGAATGCGGTCTTTTCGTAGCGGGGGCGTCCCGCTCTTTGGAGTGCGGACGGCTTGCCTCCGCTCTGCGGAAGTGAGGGGCTTGCCCCTCGCGGCGGGACACGCCAGCCCCCGAACTCCTCACCATTTCTCTCCCGCTTTCTTCTCCGCTTCCTCACCGGCAAGCCGGTGAGCCGAAAAGCGGAGGCGAGCCTCCGCACTCCAAAGCGAACTCCGCGTCAGCAAACTTGACGCCCCCGCCACGGCTCACATCTTTTCCGTGACGCCGATGCCCAGCAGCTCCAACCCCTGGCGGATGACGCGCGAGGTCAGCTCGCACAACGCCAGCCGCGTGACCCGCGCCTCGCCTTCGGCCCGCAGCACCGGGCACGCTTCGAAGAAGCTGTGGAAGCGCGTGGCGAGATCGTAGAGGTAATTGGACAAAATATTGGGCCGGAAATCCTCCAGCACGCGCGGCAGTTCCTCGGCGAACCGCGCCAGCGTCAGCGCCAGCGCGCGCTCCGCGTCCTCCGTCAACACGAACGGCCCGTCGAGCGCCGGCGCCGCGCCGTCGAGCTTGCGGAAGATCGACCGCGTGCGGACGTAGGAATATTGCAAATACGGCGCCGTATTGCCCTGGAAGCTCAGCATCTTGTCCCAGGAAAACACATAGTCGCTCTGCCGGTTGGGCAGCAGGTCGGCGTATTTGACCGCCCCCAAGCCGATGACGCGCGCGATCTCGCGGCGCTCCGCTTCGGGCAGCGTGGGGTTCTTCTCCGACACCAGCGCGAAGGCGCGCTCCTCGGCCTCGTCGAGCAATTCGCCGAGCTTGACCGTTTCGCCGGAGCGGGTTTTGAACGGCCGCCCATCCTCGCCGAGAATGGAGCCGAACCACACATGCACCAGCGCCACCGCCACCTCCGGCCGCCAGCGGCGGAAGATGGCGAACAATTGGCGGAAGTGGAGTTGCTGCCGTCCGTCGGTGACATAGACGATCTGGTCGGGCGCGAACTCGCGCAGCCGGTAGGCCAGCGTGGCGAGATCGGTCGAGGTGTAGTTGAACCCGCCGTCGGCCTTGCGCACGAGCGCGGGGTTGTCCTGCCATTGGCCGTCGCGCGAAACGCGGAAGGGATCCTCCTTTTCCGGCGGCGGCGCGGCCACGGTGTCGCGATCCGAAAAGACGCAGAGCGCGCCGTCGCTTTCGCGCGTGAGTCCCTTCGCGGTGAGTTCCGCGACCGTTTCCTCCAGCCACGGATTGTAAAAACTCTCACCCAGCGTGTGGTCGAACCGGATGTCGAGCCGGCCATACACTTCGTCGAACTGGCGCTGTGAGAGCCGGATCATTTCCCGCCAGATGGCGAGATTTTCCGCGTCGCCCTGCTGGAGTTTGACCAACTCGGCCTTGGCCTCCTCGCGCGCGGCGGGCTCGGCTTCGCACCGGGCATTCATGGCCTTGTAGAGCCGCTCCATTTCCTCCAGCGGGTTCGCCTCCAGCGCGGCGCGGTCGAGGTCCGTCTTCCACGCCACCAGCAGCATCCCGAATTGTGTGCCCCAATCGCCGATGTGGTTGTCGGTCATCACGGTGTGACCGGCGAAGCGCGCGATGCGCGCCAGGGCATCGCCGAGCACGGTCGAGCGGATGTGGCCGACGTGCATCGGCTTGGCGACATTGGGCGAAGAGAAATCGATCACCAACCGGCGCGGCGCGGGTGAGACGACGCCGAGCTTCTCATCGGCCAGCAACGCCGCCACCTGCGAGGCCACCGCGGCGGGCGTGAGCCGGAAATTGATGAACCCCGGCCCGGCGATCTCCGGCGGCTCCGTCAAGCCGTCCGTCTCGAACGCCGCCACCAGCGCCGCCGCCAATTGGCGCGGGTTTTGTCCGACCTGCTTCGCCAGCAACAGCGCGGCATTGCTCTGGTAGTCGCCGAATTTCGGATCGGCGGCGGGCGTGACGGCGGGCGCGAACCCGGCGGGCGCCTCCGGCACGGCGCGGGCGAGCGCGGCGGCAAGGCGGGAAGCGATCTGGTGGGCGAACGTGGGCATGGAAAAAAGCGAAGCGCGCAGCAAACGCCACGGCCCGCGCCGGCGCAAGTGATCGTCGGAGAAAGTCCCACCCGCCGGCGGCGGCATCCGCCAAGGAATTTTTCGACAGCCGCGGCGGGGCGTGCATACTTGAAACACCGGCGACAGGTGGCAAACCCGCGCCGGCACTCCGTCATGGGACTCTCCAACCGAGATTACATGCGCGACCTCGTGCCTGCCGGCGGCTGGCAACGTCGTTGGTGGTCGCCGACCGGCATCGTCATGACGGTGTGCGGGCTGGTTTTCCTGGCGCAACTCTTCCTCACCTGGCGGAGCGAATCCCAGGCCTTTCTTTCCGGCCAGGGGACCGCCCCCGACCACCTGTTTCTGTTCGGCGACGCCGCTTGGAAGGAATTGCGGCAGGGCGAATGGTGGCGGCTGCTGAGCTACAATTTCGTCCACGGCGGCTTCTTCCACCTCGCCGGCAACCTGCTCGCGCTCTGGCTCGTCGGCCGGCTGGCCGCGCTGGAGTTCGGCGCCGGCCACTGGACGGCGCTCTTCTTCCTCGGCGGCGTGTTCGGCGCGGTGGCCTATTTCAGCGTCTTCCATCAGGATAACGACGTGCTCGTCGGCGCTTCCGCCGGCATCTATGCCCTCGGCGCGGCGGCCACGCTGCGCATGCCGCATTACCAGTTGGGCATCCCCTTCCTGCCTGGCCTCAGCGTCCGTCTCAGCTACGTCGCGCTCGGCTTCCTCCTCATCGACCTCATCAACACCGGCGCGCAAATCGTCTCGCTCAATCACCCCGGCGCCATGGTCGTCTCCCACACCCGCATCGCCTCCCTCGCCCATCTCGGCGGAGCCCTCGCCGGGTTTCTCTATGTGAAACTCTTCACCGACACCTTCGAGACAATGATCCGCGAAAGCGAGCGCCGCGAACGGCTCTACCGCGAGCAGCACCCGCGCCGCCGCGAGCAACGCCACGTGCCCGCCGGCCACCTCGCCGCCGCGGCTCCGGAGATCGAAGCCGAGCCCGCGCCCCCGCCGCCGTCGGATTTCATGGAGGACCAGGTCAACCCCGTGCTGGAAAAACTCCACGCCCACGGCCCCGGCAGCCTCAGTGTCGAAGAGCAGCACATCCTTGAACAAGCCGCCCGCCGGCTGCGGGATGGGGGCTGAGAAAGTCCGCCCGGCGGCGGACGCCTCCACGCAAAATTTCCTCTCCCACCGGGCCGCTGCCGGCGTAGAGTGGAATGATGGGCAAAACGCTCTGCGAGTGGTCGAAAAAGGATATCGAGAAGCACTTCGCGGAGTTGTGCGATCTCACCGCGGACCCGCGTTTCATCTGCCGTAAATGCGCCCGTTCCGCGCACGAGGCCCGGCACCTCTGCAAACCGCGCCGCCGGCTCGTTGTGGAAAAAACAGATGAAGAAGAATGGGCCGGCGCCGCCCCGTGAGGTGTGAGGCACGGCTCGTGATGGAGCTCCCTTCGCCACGCACGGACTTGACGCATCGCTTTCCCGCCGCCTGTTGGCTTGGAAGCTGCTTTTTCCTACTTCCCTCGCCACCTCCACAGTCCTGCCTGAAATCCCAACTCCACCATATTCATGTCCCAACATCTTCGTTTCAATGCCACTCCGTCCCTCCCTCCGGCCTTGGAGCCGCTGTGGGAAATTGCGTTCAATCTCTGGTGGGCGTGGCAACCCCGGGCGCGCTGGCTGTTCTGGTTTCTCGACCCCAAACTCTGGGAAAAGGTCAACCACAGCCCGCTCAAAATGCTCCAGCAGGTGAGCCAGTCGAGGCTCGAAGCGGTGGCGAAAGACGATGATTTTCTGGAAGCCCTGAAAACGGTGGTTGCCGAGTTGGAAGGGTATCTCGCCGAGCCCAACACGTGGGCCGCGGGCCGGCCGAAGCCCTTCACGCCAGAAAGCCCGGTGTGCTATCTGTCCGCCGAGTTCGGATTCCATGAATCGATCCCGATTTATTCCGGCGGCCTCGGCATTCTGTCCGGCGACCACACCAAGGCGGCCAGCGATCTCGGGCTGAATTTCATCGGCATCTCGCTGTTGTATCGCCACGGGTATTTCAAACAGCAGATCAACCGTGAGGGCCGCCAGGAGGCGGTGCAGCTCAACCAAAACTTCCGCCAGCTCCCGATCACGGAAACCCTCAACGACGGCTCGCCGGTGGTCTTTTCGCTGAAGCTGCCGGACGGGCCGCTGACCGTCAAAGTCTGGGAAATGCAGATCGGCCGCGTGACATTGTATTTGCTCGATACCGACCTGCCGGAGAACCGCTCCGAGGACCGCTTCATCACCGCGCAGCTTTATGGCGGCGACAAGGAAATGCGCATGAAGCAGGAAATCGTGCTCGGCATCGGAGGCCACCGCACGGTGGCCGCGCTGGGGTTGAAGCCCGCCGTCTTCCACATGAACGAAGGGCACTCCGCCTTCCTGGCGCTGGAGCGCATCCGCGTGCAGGTGGAAAAGCACGGGCTGGATTTCAACACCGCGCTCCAGGTGGTGGCGGCCTCCACCGTCTTCACCACCCACACGCCGGTGCCGGCGGGCAACGAGGTCTTCTCCAACGACCTGATGCGGAAATATTTCGAGGGTTACGCGCACGATCTCGGCATCGGGTTCGACCGGCTGATGTCCCTCGGCCAGCCGACGGTGGGCGCGAATCCCTCGGAATTCTCCATGACCATCCTCGCCCTGCGCACCAGCCGCCATGCCAACGGCGTGAGCAAAATCCACGGCCACGTCAGCCGCGGCATGTGGAAGGACGTGTGGCACGGCGTGCCCGAGGAGGAAGTGCCCATCACCAGCATCACCAACGGCATCCATACCCGCACCTGGCTTGCGCCCGAGATCGCCGATCTTTACGACAAATACATCGGCGCGGATTGGGACCGGCATCTCGACGACGAGGGTTACTGGCGGCGTGTCATCGATATCCCTGATGGCGAGCTGTGGGAAACGCACCAGAAATTGAAGGCCCTGCTCGTGGACTTCGTGCGCGTGCGCCTGCGCCGGCAGCGCGAGCGCAACGCGGAAACGCCCGAGCGTCTGCGGGAGGTCAATCACCTGCTCGACCCCGAAATCCTCACCATCGGGTTCGCCCGCCGCTTCGCGACCTACAAGCGCGCGCTGCTGCTCTTCTCCAAGCCCGAACGGCTCAAAGCGCTGCTCAACCATCCCGAGCGCCCGGTGCAGTTTCTCTTCGCGGGCAAAGCGCACCCCGCCGACGGTCTGGGCCAGGAGTTCATCCGCCAGGTGGTGGAGTTTTCCGAAAAAGAAGACATCAAGCACCGCGTCGTGTTCGTCGAGGACTACGATGCCTGCATCGGCCGGCGCTTGTATCAGGGGGTCGATCTCTGGCTCAACAACCCGCTGCGCCCGCTGGAGGCCAGCGGCACCTCCGGCATGAAACCCCCGCCCAACGGCGGCCTCAATCTCTCCGTGCTCGACGGCTGGTGGGCCGAAGCCTGGAACGGCAAGAACGGCTGGGCCATCGGCGAGGAAATCGAGGACGGCTCGATGGATTTCCAGAACGAGGTCGATGCCGACAGCTTGTATTCCATCCTGGAAAACCAGGTCGCGCCGTTGTTCTACGCGCGTCCCGACGGGCGGCTGCCACTGGCGTGGCTCCAGCTCATGCGCGACTCCATGCGCACCGTCACCCCCAAATTCAACACCCTCCGCATGGTCGAGGAATACACCACGCTGCTCTATGAGCCGGCGGCGGCGGCGGCGAAAAAACTCGCGGCCAATTCCTTCAAACCCGCCCGCACGTTGCGCGACTGGAAGGACCACATGCGCCGGACCTGGAACGGCGTGGCCATCGAATCCGCGCACCTGGAGGCGGACGATCTTTCCAATGTGCCCGTCGGCCAGCCGGTGAAAATCATCGCCCGCGTCCGGCTCGGGGAAATCCCGCCGGATCACGTCGCGGTGCAAGCCTGCCTGGGCCGCGGCGAAAGCGAGGCGGTGGTGCAGTCCTGCATCATCCCGCTGACGGGCGCGGCCACCCCCGTCGAGCCGGGCGTGTATCTCTTCACCGGCGAAGCCGTGCCCAAAGACAGCGGCGAGTTCGCGCTCTCCCTCCGCGTCATTCCCCACCACGAGTTGCTGACCCAGGTGCATGAACTGCGGTTGATCCGCTGGTTCGGCTAAATCCTTTTTCAGCGCGTCCGGCAGCGTTTTTTGGTGCGGCGGTTCTCGCCGCTTTGGATTGGAGATGTCGAGGAAACGGGAAGCAAGGGCGGTCGTTTGGCTCACGTTCGATCCCAAACGTGGGCATCGCTCCGCGCTGCAAAGACAGCCTCTGCGTCAAAAATAATCGACCGACAAAGAGATATGACATCAAGGCCCTTCATTCACCTGACGCGTTTGGGCCCCCGCCGGCCGCCGGGCACGACATGCCAGCGGATCCCGCGTTCTTCTTCAAACCGCGCCCGCCCGTGCCGGCCTTCACCCGTCCCCGGCCGGAAACATCCATACCCAATCCAGCGCGTCCCGGTCCGTGATCTTTTTGCTGCGGGCCGGCGGCGTGCCCTGCCAATCATCCACCCCATTCAGCCCCACCGACCACAACCGGTAGCGGCCATTGGCCGGATCGGGCGCATAGCGGAACGGTTGACCGTCGAGATCAACCGGGACCTCGGTGAGGAAGTCGGGAGTCAATGCCGCCAACGTCTCGGGATAACGCCCATGAGCGAGATAATAACGCTCCACCGCGACCGCGACCGCGGCGAGACGCCGGAGTGTGGCGCTGTGGATGTGCCACACGGCGATTTTGACGCAACCGGGCAGAGCGATACTCGGCAGGATGGCGTAATGCCTCAGCAGCCGGCCATGATAAATACGGCTGGCTCTCCCTTCCACGTCGTCCCGGCGTCGAGGCAGGGCCAGCGGTCCTTCATTTTTCAACGGGAGAATGATGTCGTCCAAAAACCAGTTGATCGCGTAAGCCTGATTTTGTCGCAGCCAGCCGCGCGGGAACCTGGGATGAATGACTGCACCTCTGCCATCCAGCGCCGCGAGCATTCCTTTTTCGATGAGATAGAATTCGGCCTTTTCCACCTCATAAGCCAACTCCAGCCGCATCGCGGTCAAGAGTTGCGGCTTCGAGCGATCGGCCAAATCGCGGGCCGCCATCAAGCGGTAATCGTCTTCGGTCCAGACACGGAGCCGGATGCCATCCCAGCAAAGATCCGTGAGAAAATCTTCTCCCCATTGTCCAATCGCGAAGTGGTCTATCGAACCGCCTTGAGCGCACGCCTCCGCGAGTCGAGAGAGGACCAGCCGGCACTCGCGCGCCGTTTCCAACTCTCCAACGGCCAGCGCCGCCCGACCCCGCAGCCTGATCGTGCCCATCAAGAGGCGGACGGCATCGAAATGAGGCATGGCCATGTTCGTCAAGCGGCCTCCTTTCTCTCCTGTGTGCGGCGCCGTCTCCGCCAGCGGCGGGGTGAACTGCGCGCGTGGGCGCGACCGCGCGGCGGCGGCCAGTTCATCGAACAGCGCCTGGTGCGGCGCGAGGGCCGCCAGGATGGCCTTCGCGGGATCGGGTTCTCCGGCGGGCAGGGGAAGGTGCGGGGGAGGTTTCCGCTGCAAAGCGGCGCGCCACTCTTCCCAGTCGATGGGGGAGAAGGTTTGTTTGAAGAGACCGATGTCTCGCTCGGCCTCGGGAAAGCCAAAGGGCAAAATCATCAGCCGCGCGCGTTGGGCGCCCGGCTCCCCTGCCTCGCGGTCATCGTCAACCATCCCGGCGATCCCATCCAGGGCGGGTGTGGCGCAAAAGTTTTCCTCCCGCGGTGGGGTCGGGGGCCAGAGGCGGGAAAAGTCGAGCGTTTCCCCCGCGGCCTGCAACCGGGCCACGGCCCGCGCCAAGGCCCGTTCGCCCCGCCAGTTTTCGAGGACATAAAGGAACGGAAGCGACACCAGCACGACCACCGTTCCGCGCGTAAACCAAGGCGGGCAACGGCCGTCACGATTCCGGCGACGGGCGTCTTCAGGTGGCGCAGAAGGTTGGGCGGGCGAAGCCATGTTGCGGAATCATGAGTTGTTGGTGTCGGCGTTTTCCCCCACCAGCGCCCGAAACGCCTCCTCCTCCAGCACCGGCACGCCGAGGCTTTCCGCTTTGGTGAGTTTGCTGCCGGCCTCCACGCCGCACAGCAGGTAGCTGGTTTTCTTGCTGACGCTGCCGCTGACTTTGCCGCCGTGGCGGCGGATGAGTTCTTCAAACACTTCCCGCGGCGCGCTGAGCGTGCCGGTGATGACGAAGGTCTTGCCGGCCAGGGTGTCGGACACGGGGGTCGCGGCGGCGGCGTGGTCCGCGAGGTTCAGGCCCGCCGCGCGCAGGCGCTCGATGAGCGAGCCGTTCGCCTCGTCGTGGAAGAAATCATGCAGGCTCTGCGCGACCACGTCGCCGACCTCGTCCACTTCGCACAAGGTTTCCACCGTGGCGACGGCCAAGGCGTCGAGCGAACCGAAGCGCGCGGCCAGCACGCGCGCCACCGCGCTGCCGACGTGCAGGATGCCGAGGCCGAAAATGAGACGCCACAAGGGCTGTTGCTTGCTCGCTTCCAGCGCCGCGAGCAGGTTGTCCGCGCTTTTTTGGCCCATGCGTTCGAGCGCGAGCAGTTGCTCCGCCGTCAAGCCATACAAGTCGGCCGCGTCGCGCGCCAGACCGGCCTTGACGATTTGCTCGACCAAGGCCTCGCCCAAGCCCTGGATGTCCATCGCGCCGCGCGCGGCGAAATGTTGCAGGCGGCGTTTCACCTGGTCGGGGCAGGCGCGGTTCGGGCAGCGCACGGCCACCTGCTCTTCATCGCGCACCACCGGCGTGCCGCACACGGGGCAGGCGGTGGGGAAGACGAATGGCGTCTCCTCGCCGGTGCGTTTTTCTTTTTTCACCTCCACCACGGCGGGGATGATTTCGCCGGCTTTCTCCACCACCACGGTGTCGCCGACGCGGATGTCCTTGCGCTGCATTTCCTCTTCGTTGTGCAAGGTGGCGCGCGCGACGGTGGTGCCACTGAGGGGCACGGGTTCGAGATTCGCCACCGGCGTGAGCACGCCCGTGCGTCCGATCTGGATGTCGATGGAGAGAATCTTCGTCTCCGCCTGTTCGGGCTGGTATTTGAAGGCCATCGCCCAGCGCGGGGCTTTGGAAGTGGACCCCAGTTCGCGCTGCACGCGCAGTGAATTGACCCGCACCACCGCGCCATCGGTCTCGTAAGGCAGCGTATGGCGGAAGGCATCCAGCTCGTGAATGGCGTCGAGCAATTCCTCCAGGGTGCGGACTTTCTTCCACCACGCCGCGTGGGGCAGCCGGCAGGTTTTCAACACGTCGAACAATTCCTCCTGGCGCGTCACCGGCAGTTTCCCCACCGAGCCGAAGCTGTGCAGCACGATGTCGAGCGGGCGTTTGGCGACGAGGCGCGAGTCGAGCTGTTTCAACGTGCCGGCGGTGGCGTTGCGAGGATTGGCGAAGACCGGCTCGCCGGCTTCCTGCCGCTGGCGGTTCATCGCCTCGAACGCGGCCCGCGGCATGAAGACTTCGCCGCGCGTCTCCAAGTCGGCCGGGGCCTCCGCCGGCAGGCGCAGCGGCAGGTTGCGGATGGTGCGCACATTGGCGGTGATGTCATCGCCCTTCACACCATCGCCGCGCGTGGCCGCGTGTTTCAGGACGTGGTTTTCATACCGCAGCGCCACCGCCACGCCGTCGATCTTCGGCTCGACGATCATCTCGCATTCGGGAAACAGGCCGCCGACCTCGCCGCCAATCGCCTTCACCACGCGGTGGAAAAATTCGCGGACCTCGCCTTCCGAATACGTGTTGTCCAAGCTCATCATCCGCTCGCTGTGCGTGATCTGCATGAAGCCCTCCAGCGGCGCGGACCCAACGCGGCGGGCTGGGGAGTCTTCTTTCGCGAGATGGGGCCAGCAGGTTTCCAGATCGCCCAGTTCGCGCATCAGAGCATCGAACGCCGGGTCGCTGATCTCCGTGGGCGCGCCACTGTAATAAAGGCGGT
>CAZQUC010000032.1:14200-17963 GCA_964596095.1 uncultured Enterobacteriaceae bacterium | reverse complement strand
TCATCCAACGTGCCGGCGGCCAGTCGTTTCTCCGCCCATGAAGGGATCTCGCCGAATTTCCGTTGCAACAAACGGCGCAACAAGCGGATTCCCTCCTCCTGCCGGCCTTTTGCCTTCCTGGCGGCCTTTTTCCAGGCCTTTCGCAAGGCCGAATCGTTCGATGCTCGTGATGTAAGGCATGGCTTCTGTTGTCAGAGGTCATCAGGCGAAGCAACCTTCACGTATTACGGCGATCACGGCATCCAGCCCATCATCACCCCTGTGTTCCAAGGTTGGATCGGCTGTTTTTCCGTGACAACGCTTTGGAAAAGCCTTCGATGTCCGTGCTGCGGATGGCGGCGCGAAACAAATCGCGAAGTTTGGAGGCATCCACGATGGCACGGACCGCCTCCCGCAATCCCTCGGGAACCTGCTCGAAACGGATTTCCAACGCCTCCAGCACATCCTGTTGCATGGTCTCAATCCGGCCTTCCTGGCGGCCTTTTTTGAGGCCTTTTTCCAGGCCGCATCGTTCGATGCTGGTGACGTAGGGCATGCGGTTCTCCTTTTCGTATTTTACCACTTTTTTCCGAAACTCAACCTCCAATTTATTGGGCAGGACCATGAGCCAATCGATCAGACGGTAGAGTTCCAGGATGTCCTTCTTGCCATACTTCAACTCATAAAGCCGGCGAGTGAGCCGCCATTTGAGCTGCTGGCGAGATTCCGGTTGCCCGCTGGTGGTTTGAGTCGCCAGATGCGCCGCGATGACCACCGCGGCCGGGTTCTTCGAAGCCGTTGCCTGTTCGAGTGTGGCCTCGGACAACTCGCGCAGCTTGCCCACAGGATACTCGAAGCGCACCCGGCAGCCCCAGAGGTTTTCCTCGTAGCAGGTGGGGTGCCAATCCTTATCTTCGTCGGCCAGGATGGTCAGGGTGACGGCACGTCGTCCAAAGCGGTCCACGATCCGGTGGTGGTATTGATAGAGCCGGAGGGGCAAGCCGTCGTCAGGCTGCGCCTGCACTTCCAGGTGTAGCAACACCCATTCTTCTTCACCATCGAGCCGCCGCACCTTGACCAGCTTGTCCACCCGTTGTTTGCCCAAGTCGGCATCGCGGACGATCTCCTGGAGTTCCTTGTCGAGAAATTCGATCGGCGTGTTCCAGTCGATCTTCCCGGCCACGGCGGGAAAGCACAACCCCAGCAGCGGCCGCAGATACAACTCGAGAGCTTCTTTCCAAGCGCCGTCGTAATCGATGCCGGGGGACATGGGAGAGATTTCTTGTTTCGACGTTCGCGCTTCTTGTTCTTCGTGCTTCGTTGGCTTCGCCGTTCTTCGTTTCGCCGTGCTTCGCGCTTCGTCCGGCGCTGAACCAGGAACCAGGAGCTATCAGCGTTTCACGCCTTCACCACGGTGGCGGGGCCGTCGATGCCGTTGAGGGCATTGCGGGTGTCGATGATGAGGGAGGCCCAGGCGGCGAGTTCGGGGAGATTGAAGGTCTGGTGATGGGTGGCGAGGATGACGGCATCCTGGGCGCGGATGGTCGCTTCCTCCCACGGCAGGGAGGCGACGCCCTGCCACTGCGCATGCTCCCGCGTGGGGCCGATGACAGGGATATAGGGATCGTGGTAGGAGACTTCCGCGCCGAGTTTCTGGAAGCGGTCCATGAGCTCGAAGGTGGGGGATTCGCGCATATCATCGACATCGGCTTTGTAGGCGAGGCCGAGCAAGAGGATTTTGCTGCCTTTGAGGGCTTTGCCCTGGTCGTTGAGGGCGATCATGGCGCGGCGGACGACGTATTCGGGCATGCCGCGGTTGATCTGGCCGGCGAGTTCGATGAAGTGGGTATCGACGCCGTATTCGCGGGCCTTCCACGTGAGATAGAAAGGGTCGATGGGGATGCAATGGCCGCCGAGGCCGGGGCCGGGATAGAAGGGCGTGAACCCGAAGGGCTTGGTGGCGGCGGCGCGGATGACTTCCCAGATGTCGATCTTCATGGCGTCGGCGACGATTTTGAGTTCGTTGACCAACCCGATGTTGACGGCACGGTAGATGTTTTCGAGGAGTTTGGCGAGTTCGGCGACTTGGGTGGAACTGACGGGGACGACCTGATCGAACGCGGCGGCGTAGAGGGCCACGCCGGCCTCAAGGCAAGCGGCGGTGTGGCCGCCGACGACTTTGGGGATGTTGGTGGCGTGGAATTTGGCGTTGCCGGGATCCTCGCGCTCCGGGGAATAGACGACGAAGACGGACTCGCCGGGAACCAAGCCCCGGCCGGTGACGCGTGGGACGACTTCTTCCACGCTGGTGCCGGGGTAGGTGGTGCTTTCCAGCGAGAGCGCGACACCGGGTTTCAAGTGCGGCACGACGGCCTTCAGCGTGTCGCGGACATAGGAGAGGTCGGGTTCGTAATGATGATCGAGCGGTGTGGGGACGCAGAGGATGACGGCGTCGGCCTCGGCGATGCGGGAAAAATCGGTGGTGGCCTCGAAGCGGCCTCCGGCCACCGCGGCGGCGACCTCGGCGGAGGGGATGTGCTTGATGTAGCTTTCTCCGCTCTGGAGGCGGGTGGTTTTGTCGGCATCGATATCATAACCGATGACCCGGAACCCCGCCCGGGCATAGGCAAGCAGCAAGGGAAGGCCGACATAGCCGAGGCCGACAATGCCAATGATGGCGGTCTTATCGCTGATTTGTTGTTGGAATGACATGTGGGAAAGGGGCGCGCTTCGTGGTCCTTGGTGCTTTGTCCGGCGGTGGGGGGAGAGCGAGATAATCAGATAGTGAGATAATGGGGTAGGGCAGGGCAGGGCAGGGATGATGATTGCCGGACGATGGGTGAACGCGAAAGGAGGGCGTCTTTTCTTTGATTATCCTACTATCCTACGCTCTTATTATCAACGAGGAACGTCGGAACGACGAACGATGACCTATGGACGAAACGCGTCTTCGTTGAGCAATTCCATCGTTTCGTCGCCGAACCCGAGGGCGAAAATCCGCCGCCGGCTCAGATAAGCGACCAGCGAGGGATCGAAGCTGACACTGGCCAGCAGCGGCAGGATGGTGTGGCCGGCATACTCCGGGTAAAAGTCTTTCACCTCCCGCACTTTCTCCAGAAAGGCGTCGGCTTTTTCGATGGTGGGGGAGGATTTGGCCTCGCCGATCAGGAGGTGGCTCCGGCCCGCCACCAGCAAGTCCAACTCGATTTGCCGGGAGGCGTCGGACGGATGCCGGCGTTTGGTTCGAATGGCCAGGCTTTCGATGGGGCCGTCACCAAAAAGCTTTTGGGCGATCCGTTCGGCGTTGGGATGCACCATGTCCTCCACAAACCGCCCCACCCGATCCGAGATGCCGGCCAACTGCTTGTTGAACTCCCTGCGCTCTTTCTCGGCCTTCTCCTCGAACTTTTTCCAACGTTCGTCGGATTTCTTCCAGCGCTCGTCGAATTCCTGGCGGCCTTTCTCGGCTTGTTCCTCGAACTTTTTCCAACGCTCGTCGGATTTTTTCCAGCGTTCGTCGAATTCCTTGCGCTCTTTCTCGGCCTTCTCCTCGAACTTTTTCCAACGTTCGTCGGATTTCTTCCAGCGCTCGTCGAATTCCTGGCGGCCTTTCTCGGCTTGTTCCTCAAATTTTTTCCAACGCTCGTCGGATTTTTTCCAGCGTTCGTCGAATTCCTGGCGGTCTTTCTCCGCCTTCTCCTCGAACTTTTTCCAACGCTCGTCGGATTTCTGGCGCAGGAGGAGCAGAGCGTGGTCGGTGCGGGCGTTGCTGGCCCGGATTTCC
>CAZQUC010000032.1:0-14100 GCA_964596095.1 uncultured Enterobacteriaceae bacterium | reverse complement strand
GAATTCTTTCAAAGAATCATAGAGAAAAACCTTAAAAACAACATTGGATCTTGACCGGATCGGCCATCCTCACTTAATCGAAGGGAAGTTCTTGCCGATCATGATAAATTTTTCCACAATCCTCTCGGCGACGCTCCCCCCAGGTTCCATGAATGCGCGGTTTTCGTTGTCCAGCCGGTTCTTTTTCAAGGAATTGCTGTTGAAGGGGCGCGCGGCGAGCGTGAGACTGGTTTTGGTGGTGCTGGGTCTGGCAGGGGCCACGCCGGCCTCGGCGCAATGGGTGACGCAAACGCTGGATCTGAAACAGGGCTGGAATGCGGTGTATCTGCATGTGGATGCCTCCCATGCCACCTTGGATGAATTGGTGGGGGCCTCGGCTCCCGAATTGACCCCGATCGAGCAAATCTGGCGGTGGACGCCGGACGAGGCGATGGCGCAATTCATCACCTCGCCCCAGCAACCGGTGGAATCGGGCAGCCAGTGGTCGGTCTGGCGGCGCACGGGAGAGGGGTTATCGAACCTGCCGCGCGTGCATGCCAATTTCGCGTATCTGGTCTATGCCACCGAGCCGTATGTCTGGTCGCTGAAGGGGAAGCCGGTGCTGCCGCGGTATCAGTGGGTGACGTCGGGGCTGAACTTTGTGGGCTTTCCGACGGTGGCGGCCAGCGCGCCCAGCTTCGAGAATTTTTTGGCGGAAGCCCCTCTATTGCAACTGCTGCTGGCCGGGACGGGCGGCATCTATCGTTATACCGGGGGGGAATTCAGCCCGACCAATCCGGGCAAGCTGTTCCTGTTGCAGACCACGCCGGTGCGCCGCGGCGAGGCCTACTGGATCCAGGCGGGACAGCCGAATTATTACAACAAATATTACGGGCCTTTTGAAGTGGTGTCCGGGATAACGGGGGCGCTGGAGTTCGGGGATCAATTGAGTTCCGCGGCGTTCCGGTTGCGAAATCAAACCAGCGAGCCGTTGACGGTGACCCTGCGGCTGCGCGCCTCGGAAGCCGCGCCCACCGGGCAGCCGTCGGTGGTGGCGCTCCCGCCTTTGCTGCTGCGGGGCGAGCTGAATGCGACGGACCTGACCCATGGCCTCATCGAACTCGGAGCGGACACGCCCCAGACGTGGACCTTGGAGCCACAGGGCCAGCCGGGATCGGACGTGGAAGTGGTGGTGGGCCTGGACCGGGCCAATCTCACCCAGCCCGTGGGCGCCCTGCTGGCGGGGGTGCTGGAGTTGACCGATTCCCTGGGGCATACCCGCGTGGATCTCGGCGTGACGGCGGAAGCGGCCTCGCAGGCGGGGTTGTGGATCGGCGGCGCGGCGGTGGGCAAGGTGAGCCAATATTTGAAAAATTACGCCAAGGTGGATGATCGGCCGGTGGTGCAGGAGGATGGCTCCTATCAGGTAGAAAGCATGGACACCTCGCTGCAAGCGGTTCCGGCGGCTTACCCGTTGCGCTTGATCGTGCATAATCCCGCGGAAACCTCGGGCGGACCGGCGGTGTTGTTGCAGCAGGTTTTCTACGGGCTCAATGCCGAGGCCGAACCGGTGGTGACCACCCGGCAATCCGGGCTGGATGCCCGTTATCTGGCCCAGGCCCGCCGCCTCAGCGCCGCGCATCTGCCGTGGACGCAGGCCAATACGGGATGGGATTTCAGCGGGCGATTGCAACGGGGTGGTGGAGGCATTCAGGCCACGGTGGTGACGCCCTATGACGCCCAGGCTTCCAACCCCTTCCTGCACACCTATCACCCCGATCATGACAATCTCGACGCCCGCTTTGAGAACCAAGTGACTCAGGGTTCCGAATCCTATCGGATCGAGCGGCAGATCCGGCTGGAAGTGCAGCCTCCCGAAGCCGATTTCCGCAGCCGGGTCACCGCCGGGTTGGCCCTGACGGGGAAGTATGCCGAAACCATCCGGCTGGTGGGCTTGGCCCGGGCCGGCGGCACCTTCGATACCCGTGAGTTCACCGTCGAAGGCGTCTTCAGCCTGCAGCGGGCCACGGACATTCCGACCCTGAACCGTAATCCGTAGCCACTCCGGCGAACGACGGCCGCGAGGCCGATGTTGTTTTCTCTTTCTCTATCGATCCAACCCTAGCTCATGCATCTTATGAACGTCACTTCAGCCTCAACCTGCCTCCGCCCGCGGTCTGGAATTTTGCCGGGCAGGCGGGACGCCCGTCCGCCCGTCCGCCGGGTGCTTCCGACTCTGACCTTGGCCCTGCTGATCCTCGGCCCGGGCACCTCGTGGCTCCAGGCTCAAGCCACCCCCCGCCCCCCGGAACGGCTGTCCTTCCAGGGCTTTCTGGTGGACGGCAACGGCGCGGCCTTGGGCGCCCCCAATCCCCGGAACTACGACGTGACCTTCCGCATTTTCAACGAAGAGACCGGGGGCGCTCCGCTGTGGTCCGAGGCCCAAACCGTCACCGTGGACCAAGGGCATTTCAGCGTGCTGCTGGGTGAAGGGGTGGAGGTCACCGAGGAGGATCGACCGGCACTCTCCACGCTCTTCCAAGGGGTGGACGCCTCGGATCGCTATGTGCAGATCACCGTCGCCGGGATCGGCGCCGGAGGGAATGACGCGACCATCCTGCCGCGTCTGCAGTTGCTCACCTCGCCCTATGCCTTCCTGTCCGAGCAATCCACCAAGCTGGTGAGTGGCGACACTGGGGCGGACTTGCTCACGAGCACCGCCGGCCCCGGCGGCCTCAACCAGGTGACCCTCCACGGGCAGCTCTCGGTGGCCAACTCGCTTTCGGTGGCTAACTCATTGACTGCGGCCAACTTCGTCGGCAGTGGCGCGGGCCTGACGGGCGTGCTCAAGCCCGCCGACCTGGGCGGGTTCAATTTCGTGGACGGCCACGTCCGGCTGCACACCCCCGGTCTCGGCCTCAGCGGCTACGGCAAGGCGTTGATCTTCTCCGGAGGACCCGGCGAGGCGGAGAACACCGACCCGCTTTGGCTGGCCCGTTACAATGTCGGCAGCAATCTCACGGAGTTGCGGATCAACATCGGTGATGACCCCAGTAACACCTCCGCCGATAAACTCGTTATCGGAACCACGACGGCCGGCGGCGGCGTTTTTGCCCAGTCAGATCCGACGTGGGCTCCCCGGTTCATCTTCGATGCCCGGGGGCTTCTAGGTATCGCCGGTTCCAGTGTTCTGGAGTTCGGCTACGGATTTAATAATAAGCAAGTGGACGCGGGCAAGATCGGCTATGGAACATTTACTCCCGACGCCTTGAACATCGTCGGTGCTGGCACCACGGCCGCCGGCGGTTCCGATCGCAAGGTCTTTGTCTATGGCGAGGGAGGCACCAAATTCAAGGGCGAGATCGAAATTCTCCACCCAAATGATACCACGAGAAGCGTGAAATTAAGACGGGGAAATGGCAATGTCTCGACAAATCCAAATGGCTTTATTATCGAGTTGGTAGGGCAGCATGCTCACGGCAGTGGAGTCAATCCCACTCCCATTCCTCCTTTTTTGCCTGGCTATGGCCGGGCCGTTTACGACGGAGATACCAACTGGGATTTTAGTTCCGACGAAAAGCTCAAGAAGGACATCGTGGACGCCGAGCCATTGCTGGAGCGAGTCATGCAAGTGCCGGTGCGCCGCTATCGGTGGAAATATGAAGAGGCCGACGCCAAGCACAAGCTGGGTGTCATCGCCCAGGAAGTGCAACCGGTCTTCCCCGAACTCGTCACTCAGTTTGCGGAAGAAGACGGGGAAACCACCCTCATGGTCGGCTATGGCGACTTTGCGCTGATCGCAGTCAAGGCGCTCCAGGAGTTCAAAGTGCAGCACGATACGGAAGTGGAGGCATTGCGGGCGCAGGTGACGGAACTGAAGGCGTGGCGCCAAGCACAAACAGAGCAGCAGTCCGCTCAACGCAAGGAAGTGACCGCGCTTCAGGACCGACTCGCGTCATTGGAAACATTGTTGCGGAACACGGCCGGTGCTCCGGTGGACGCTCCGAAGGTGGCTGAGCCGCCGACCCCGCGGGTGGCGATCGCTCCCGCGGAAACGGCCCGGTAAGGCCAAGGGCGTCGCCGGTCTGCTCCGAAGCAGCGGGACGCAACTCACATCATTGCCAGCTTCAACCATCTTCGATACCATGAGACGGCTCCTCATCAGGCTTGCCCCGCTGCGGGAATTTTGGAGTGCGGCGCGACAACGCCCAAGCGACCAGACCGCCGCCTTTCAAACGCGCGGTGACCCGACAGCAGTTCGCCCGCCAACCGCTCTCCGCCGTGGAGTGGCGGGCCTGATCTTGGGCGCGCTTGCCGCGGTCACCACGGCCTGGGGGCAGGGGCCGCTCCCGCTGCTGCCGTTGGAGTATCGCGCGACGCATGAGGATGTCTTGAAGGTCAATCTGCAATCGGCGGCCGGGGTGCCGATTTCCAATGATGGCACCGACCCCGGCTCCAATGGCCAGCAACCCACGACGGTCGAGCCCTCCGGCGATCCGGTGGCGGCGGAATTTTTGTCGGTGCGCCGGTTCAGCAGCCAGGTGTCGTTCGGCGGCGTGGCCGGGCGCAAGCAGGCCGATTGGCAGGCCGCCGGCGAGTCCGCGGTGCTGAACGGCGGAACCACTCCCTTCAACGCCACGGTGGCCGAGCACGCGCGGCTGCCGCGGGCGGCATCCACCGAGCCGGGAGGCGCCATCATCCTGCGCCGCGGGGTGATCGGCGCTCCCTACGTCAGCCGCCGGGCCTCCTTCCTGTTCGGCCAGGTGATCCCGCCACCGTCCGTGGATGAGCGGGGCGAGACGTTGACGCCGGCGAACGCGGCCGGCTACTGGCTGCCGGAACCCCACACCACGAACAACCACGCAGACGCCGGCTATTACTGGAGCCCGCACGCCCGCCTGGTCTATGCGACCCGGCCCGGGCCCATCACCATCACCTGGCGCAAGGCTGCCCCTTACACGGCGGAAACCTTTCCGGGCGATTACACGAACCCCAACGGCCCGAACTCACAGTCCGTCGGCCTCAATGTTTTCCTGCTCTACTCGGAAAATTATCTCGTGTCGGGCGGCGCGGTGAAGCCGCCGCGCAAGATGTATTGGACCGAAAAGGAATTCATCACCACCGGCAAGCCCATCCTCGTGCCCTCGGCCCGGGTGGGCACGGTGAACATCGCCTATCACAGCAACTTTCCACGCACGGTGGCGGAGGAGTTCAAGGGCATCGGCTCCACCAATCCCGCCGATGGCGCGGGCACGGACAACCAGCCGCTGCAGGAACGGCGGACGCTCTGGTTCGATCAGCAACAGGGCTTCATCTACGCCTTCAACCAGGAGGGGCGGGTCTTTCTGGAGTTGCTGGGCGATCTGCGGCCCGATGGCCAGACCTATGTGCCGTTGGGCACGGAAATCATCGATGTCACCAAACGTCCCAACCCGCTCGACGTGAAGGTGGAATTGGGCGAGCGGGTCATTCCGCCGGATAACGGCAACCTGGAAGCCTTGGACCCGGAGCCGCTGCTGCAGTTGACCACCGGCCCGGCGTTCGCGTTCCAGCATCAGAAAGGAGAAGGCAGCCGGGTGGAGTTTTGGGCGACGCGGGAGACGCGCAATCTGAACGACTATCTCGTCCACTGGCTGGAAACCGGCGAGGCCGGGTTGCGCTGGCCCAAGCTCTTCGGCCGCTATGAATTCGTCTGGCCCGCCGAGATCGGCAAATACAGTCTTTATGTGCGGCCGGAGGTGGCCAACGAAACCGAGGCCCAGGCGACCTCCGTCCTGCTCGACCCGCAAAACGCGCCGGTGATCGAGTATCAGGATCCACTGGACGGCCCGCGGGCCAAATTCACCTCGGACCTGCGCTTCTACACCTACCTGGTGCCGAGCCAGCCGGCGCACCGCACGCTGTTGCGTTACAGTGTCGGCGAAAACATCGGCTTCGAGCGCGTCTTCTCCTGGCTGGTGGGCAATCTGCGGGAGGCCGAGTTTGCGGGCAGCCCCGTGGCCACCAGTCTGGCGGCTTGGGATGAGGCGAGTTCTTCCTTAGTCTGGCCCGACGAATTGCAGGCCCCGCGCGTGATTCAGGAGACGGTGAAGGTCGGCGATCGCATCAATGCGCCGACCGGAGAGGACGGCAGCACGGCGGGATCGGATTACCTGGCCGGCTACATCAACCAGGATATCGGCACGTCCTTCAATCCCGGCGCGTATCTCGACCCCTTTACGGAAGGCTTCGAAGCGGCCAACCTCGGCGCCATCATCCCGGTGAACGCCATTCCCGGTCAAAACGAGTTGGAGGTCTGGTGGTTCCGCCCCAACCAAGGCCGGGCCGGCCTGAATGCGGGCAATACCCTGCTGGGCTTCCGCACCCACTACTGGCCCTCGGCGGTCGGGCGTTACACGCTTGAGTGGCCGACGAACACCCGTGAAATCGTGCTGGCCAGCAAGCTGGGCGGCACGGGCCTGACCACGACCGAAGCCCTGGGCTCGATCTATTACCAGAACAATCCGGCGGAGCCCGGCTACAACCCCAACGAAGAGCATGCCATCATGAGCGGCGGCACGCCCTTCGCCACCCGCGACGACCTCAATCTCACGGAGAACGGCAACTACTCCTCGCACCCGTTCGTGCTGGTGGACTATGTGGCGTCGGAGGACAGCCGGCCGGCCATGAGTTTGTTCAAAGTGCTGCGCGAGAAACCGGAAGCAGGCTGGGTCTTCGACTACCCGGTGCCGGCCGGACAGTTGCTGCAACCGCCGCCGCCGTTGACGTTCCTCCAAAAACCCATCGAAGGCCACGGCGACAACGCCATCAACTACAACACGGAGCCGCCCGCCGCCAGCGGCGACCTGCCGGGCGGCTGGGACGACGCGGAAGCCGCCGGCCCCTTCGCCCATTACCAGGGGTTCACCTACCGCGACCGCAACCACGACTTCTGGGTGTATCGTGGGCCGCACGCGGGGCTGCCGGCGTTGGAGATCGGCACTTACAACACGAGCAGCAAGGCCTTTGCGGAAAACCTGCCTGCGGCCCGGGCGGTGGTGGAGGAACCCTTCAGCTTCACCGTCCATGCCTCCCGCCAGGATGAGTATCTGGCCCTGGAGGATGTCATCGGGAGGCCGGAGTGGCTGAGCGTGACCGGCCTCACCCTGCACGGCACACCCCCGGAAGGCACGACCGGCACCCACACCCTGGAATTGACGGTGCATGATCTTTACGAAAACACCAGCGTCACCAAGACGCTCACCCTGACAGTGGTCGCCTCGGGAACGGTCATCGGGCAGACGCCGCTCGCCATCGTCAGCGAGAATCCCTACACGGACACCAGCGTCACCTTCACCACCCGGCCTCCCTTCCTCGCGCACAGCCCCACCGAGGCGAACAGCTTCACCCTGCGCTACTACTACAAGACCGAACCCAGCTTCGCCTGGCCGGGCGTGGGCTCGCCACCGCTGCCCGGCAGCATCGTGCCCTACCTGCGGCCCATCGATCCGGATACCGGCGAATTTGTCGGTGATCCGCATTTGGCCGGCACCGAATCGCTGGACATCGTGTATCGCCCGTTCTGGCCGGAGCGCGATCCCAAGGACAGCTCGCAGCCGCTGCCCACGCTGCGTTATGGAGCCACCCTCACGCAGCCGGCGGTCGGCCTGCCGGGCGTGCGCGATTTCAAAACCGCGCGCCTCCTTTACCAGCAATCCATCGCCGCCGATGTCTCCGATCTGAAGAAGGTGCAAGTGAGCGCGGTCCTGCACGACCCTACCCGCGCGAAATACGCGGACGTGGCGACGCACTTCACCACCGGGGCCATCCCGCCCAGTGTGCAGACGACGCTTTACCAAGGGAAATATTACTTCCAGCAGTTGCCGCCTCACCTGGCAGAGCGGGTCTTCCTGGATCCGAACCGCGGGACCAACGGCCAATTGGTGCTCATCGGCGAGTTCAAGCAGGAACTCCTGGGCGAAAGTTACCTGCTGCTGAATGTGCTCCGTGGCAACGACCTGCAGGCGGTTTACGACCTGTGTCCCGCCGGAGACTCAACCAACCGGCCGCTGTGGGAAGCCTTGGTCAACGCCCTCACCACGGACGTCGAGACCTTTTACGAGAACCCGATCGTGCCGCTCACCTACATCCCCGATACGAGCGAGACGGAGGAGATCGGGGTGGGCGAACTGGCTGAAATCGGCAACGACAACATCGCGGTCGATTCCTACGCGGTCTCGGCCACCGGACCGGGCGGCGGCTACGTCACCCTGGTCGAAGCCGGCGGCACCGCCTTCACCCAGCCGGGCGAACCGGTGGCCCTGCACATCTTCAAGGTCGGCGGCGAGCGGCTGGAACGCGGCGAACTCAAGGTGATGCCCTCCGCCAATCCGCTGAGCGAGCTGCTCACTCTCCAGCACTCGTTGGACGTCGCCGGCCGATTCGGCGAATTCGAATACGAATGGAAGATCGCCGCGCCCGTGGACGGCTTCCCGCCGGCCACCGATGCCACGATGTCGCGTTACCTGTCGCTGACCGACATCGGTCCCGACCATCCCCGCCATACCCTCGGCGGCGCGGGCATCCAGGCCCTGAGCGACAACTACATCGTCATGCGCTACCGGCCCCTCAACGAGGATCACCCGCTCTATAGGGAAGACCCGACCGACGAGGATTGGTCCGCTTGGACCGCACCCGCGCTGGCCGAAGGGTGGATCAAACGGGTGCTGGCGGGCATCAATCCGTTCAACCAGCGGATCACCGACCTCTTCAACAACCGGGTCAACACCGACGTCAGCATCATCACCCAGGCCGGCCGGCGCTGGGAAGGCGACGTGGCGCTCAACATCGACACCATCAACAACTACGGCCTCATCGAAATCTACGAAACCGTGCTGCGTCGCGGCCGCTCGCTGAGCATCGAGTCGGGCTTCAACTACGGCCCGGCCAACGACGCGCTGCTGCTCGCCGCCGGCTATCTCAACGACCTCTATATGATGCTCGGCAACGAAGCGTGGGCGGATGCGGCCAATCCCACCATCGGCATCGGCACCGCCGGCAATGCCTTGAGCGACATCGCCACCGCGCTCTTCGCCTTCCGCGGCCAGGTGCCCTCGCTGCTGGAGGAGGAGCTGGCCCTGCTGCGCGGCCGGGACGATGTCTTCCTGCCCGGCGTGCAAATCCAGCCCGTGTATAACCGGCTGATCTGGAATTACACCCGCGGCATCGACGCCGGCGAGGTCATTTACGCGCTCAATTACAACATCCAGGAAAACCCCAACCAGGAGCCGGACGGCGTCATCGACGCGGAAGATGCGGCGCGCCTCTATCCCCAGGGGCATGGGGACGCCTACGGGCACTTCCTGACCGCGCTCAAAGGCTACTATTCGCTGCTCCTCAACGGAAACTTCGACTGGGTGCCGCGGATCGAAGCGGTCAACATCCTCAGCCAGCCGGTCTCGGTTGATTACCAGGACGAGCGGAAGTTCGCCGCCGCCGCCGCCGCGGTGGCCCGGACCGGCCGTCAGGTCTTCGATCTGACCTGGCGCCAAAGTTACCGCAGCGTGAAGGAAAGCGGCTGGGAGCATCTCTCGCCGACTCGCGAAAACACCCAGCGAAGCTATGACTGGCAGGGAGAAACCCATCATCCCGTCCGGCATTGGGGCACGGATCAATGGGCCAGCCGTGTGGGACAGGGCAACTATGTGAACTGGGTGGTGGGCAATGCCATCCTGCCCCACGAAGATCCCATCCCCACCCACGAAGGCATCCAGAAGATCGACCGCACCACCGTGACGGAATTGCGCGAACTGGCGCAACAGGCCTCGAGCCTGCAAACGGCGTTGGAAAACGCGGAAGGCGGCCTCTCCCCCCTGGGGCTGCCCGAGAACGGTCTGGTCTTCGACATCAACCCCAACACGGTGCCGGCCACCGCGGAGGGCAGCCATTTCGAGCAGATTTACAACCGCGCCCTGCAAGCGCTCAACAACGCGGTCGCCTCCTTCGACGATGCCAAGGACGTGACCCGGCTCATGCGTTCCGAAGAGAATACCCTGGCCGAGTTCCGCAACACCGTGGCCCGGCAGGAGCATGCTTATAATATGGCGCTCATCGATCTGTATGGCACGCCGTATCCCGATGACATCGGGCCCGGCAAAACCTATCGCCAGGGTTACGCCGGCCCGGACTTCCTCCACTACGCCTATGTGGACCTGCCGGAAATCGACTTCCCCGATCTGTGGGGATACAGCAACTCCACGGAATTCAGCTTCGAACTGAAAAATCTGCCGGAAAACTGGGAGGAGAGAAACTACACCAGCCTCGTCACCATGAACGAGAAGTTCGAGGTGGAGAGCATCTTCGCGGATGTGAAGACGATCAAATTCAATCTCGACGAGCATGGATTCGCCCAGAAGCCGGGGGATTGGACGAGCCGACGCTATTCTCCGGGCAAAATCCAACAAGCGATCTCTGAACAGGTCCTGGCTCATGCGCGGCTGCGGCAGGCGCTCTTCGATGCCGAGGGGCAAATCGCGGCGGTGGACAAGGCCATCCTGCTCTATGAGGCGGAACTGACCACTTACAAAGCGATCCGCGGCGCCAAAATCGGGCTCTTCGCGGCCGAGGAGGCGCTGGAGAAGGCCAAATTCGTCAACGACCTTGTGCAGAAAGTCCAGGATTCGTTCGGGAAGGATATCGTCATGACCGGAAATTCCCTTTCCGACTCGCTGCCCAAGAGCGTGGTCGTGGGGGTTGCCTCCGGCGGTGACCTGACCTTTGCCGGACGCGCCGGCATCTATGCCGCTGGGCTCACGTTGAAGAAAAGCTTCGACACGGTGAGCTTCATTCGTGACTCGGTATTCATGGCCTTTGAATTGGCCGTGAACTCCGCGCGCAAATACACCGAGTTTTTCTTCATCGAGGAGGAAGAACGGAAGCAGTCCATGCGGTCGGCGATCAACGATCTCGGCAACACCCTGGGCGAAGTCCACTCGAAACTCTGGACCGTCAACGAACGCCTGCGGGAATACGACAACAAGCAGCGCGCCGTGCGCACGCTTGTCGCCCAGGGCGATTCGATCCAGACGGAGCGGGAGATTTCCCGTCAGCGCGCGGCCGCCATCGTGCAGGGTTATCGCACGCGGGACGCGGCTTTCCGCATTTTTCGGAACGAGAAACTGGAGCGCTACAAAACCCTCTTCGACCTCTCGGCCCGCTACAGCCTGCTCGCGGCCAATGCGTATGATTACGAGACCGGCCTGCTGCACACCCCGGCCGGGCAGAACTTCATCCAACGCATCATGTCGGCCCGCGCCCTCGGCGTGGTCCGCAATGGCAAGCCGCAATTCGCCGGCAGCAATACCGGGGATCCGGGCTTGTCCAGCGTGCTGGCCGAGATGCGGGCGGACTGGGATGTGGTGCGCGGCCGGCTGGGGATCAACAATCCCGATGGTTACGGGACCACGGTCTCCCTCCGCACCGAGCAATATCGCCTGCTGCCGGGCACGGAAGGCGACACCCGCTGGCGCGACCGGCTGAATGTGGCCCGCGTGTCCAACATTCTGGATGATGCCGACGTGCGCCGGTATTGCCTGCAGGTGGCGGACCCGGACGGGTTGCCGGTGCCAGGGTTGATCCTCTCGTTCAGCACCACCATCACGCCCGGCTACAATCTCTTCGGCCTGCCCTTGGCGGCGGGGGATCACAATTTCAGCCCCAGTTCCTTCGCCACCAAGCTCTTCGGCGTGGGGGTCGCCTTCGAAGGCTATCGCGGAATGGCTTCGCCCTCCACCAACACCGGGGCGGTGGAAGGCGCCGGCGGTCAATCGGCCGGCGAGCCGGGGGCTTGGTTCCTGGACGATTCCGCCCTCGCGGCGACGCCTTACGTCTATCTGGTCCCGGTGGGGGTCGATTCCATGCGCACCCCGCCCTTGGGCGATGCCAGCACCATCCGGACCTGGAATGTCGAAGACCTGGCCATTCCGCTGCCGTTCAACATCGGAGGCTCCGAGTTCTCGGAACACAACTTGTTCCAGACCGATGACTTCCTGAGCGAGCCGCTGTTCAGCATCCGGAAACATCAGGCGTTCCGTCCGGTGGATAGCTCGAACCTGTTCCAATCCAATGTTTTCAGCGCCTCCGGCGGCTTGGTCCGCACGTCCTACACCAACAATCGCCTCATCGGCCGCTCGGTCTGGAACAACCAGTGGAAGTTGATCATCCCCGGCAACGCCTTGCTGAACAACCCGGATGAAGGGCTGGAACGCTTCATCCGCACGGTCACGGACGTCCGCCTGCATTTCGTCACTTATTCCTACTCCGGCAACTGATCCCATGAAAATGTCCCGCTTTCGCTTCTTCTCCCGGTGTTCCCGGCCCGGGGGACGCTCCACCGAGGTGATGGGTAGGGTGGGCGTCGTCCCGCCCGCCCCGCGATGCCTCTGGCGTCACGCCGCCCGCCCATGGGCCTTGGGTGCCCTCCTCGCCACCGGCTGGCTTTGGTTCCCCTCTCCCTCAGGGAATGAAACCCTGGCTTTTCCGCCCGCGCCCCACCACCTCGTGTATGGCCAGGTGCGCGACGAATTCGGCAACCCGTTCCATGTCACGGGCGCCACGGTGTTGCTCGATGTGGAAGGCGGCAGCACCGTGAGCACGACCGTCGTGCCGGGCCAGGCGCCGGGCGTCAATTATCAACTTACGGTTCCGGTCGATACCGGAGCCACCGCCGCCCTCTACAAGCCGACCGCCCTGCGTCCGACCGTGCCCTTCCGGATGCGCGTCCGCGTCGGGACGATGACGTATCTGCCCCTGGAGATGACCGGGGCGGCGGCGTTGCTGACCCAGCCGGCGGAAACCACCCGCGTGGATTTGACCCTGGGTGTCGATTCCGATAACGACGGCCTGCCCGATTCCTGGGAGCAGGCCTTGATCCAAGCCTTGGAAGGCGATGGCGTCACTCGGACCTTGGCCGACATCAAGCCGGAAGACGATGCCGACGGGGATGGCCTGACGAACCGGGAGGAATATCTGGCGGGAACGTATGCCTTCGATCCCAAAAACGGATTCGCGCTGGAAATCCTGGAAGTGACGGACGGACGGCCCCTGCTGGAATTCACCGCCGTGCGCGGCCGCAGCTACACCCTGTATGGCTCACCGGACATGAAAGACTGGTCGCGATACACCTTCCAACTCGAAAACGAAACGGAAAGCGCGGAGGAGCACACGTTCTATCAGGCCAGCCAGGTGCGCCGGCTGCGCATCCGGGCCAACCCCTCCGAAGAAGGGCAGGAAGCGGCGCGATTCTTCAAAGTCCAAGTCCAATGATACGCCTGGAAACCACAAACCACGCGAATCATTGATGCGGCGGGAATGTCTTCTGCCCGGCTTTGACTTTTCCTGCCCGAGGGGCGACCGAGCTTCTCCAAGTTGTTCATCCGGGATAAATGACGGTCACCCGCGTCCCGTTTTCCCTTGGCTGGTTCAGCCGTGTCATTCGTGAAATTCGTGGTTAAAAAAACGATCGCAAAGCTCAGGAAACCGCTCTGGATCGGACTCCTCTTGGCGGCGGTGACGGCCGGAATCATCGCGTGGTGGTGGTGGCCCGCCTCCCTTCCCGAGCTTCCGCGGGCGGAATTGGTCTTGAAAGACACCCCGGCCGGTCCGGCTTTGTATATAGCCAAGAAACCCGAAGTCTTGTTTTCGGGATGGATGACGGAAGCCTACCCGGACGGACAGCAGAAGACCCGCTCCCGGGTGGTCAACGGCCGCTTGGATGGCGTGTCGGAAGGCTGGCATCCGCAGGGAACCCTGGAGGTTCGGGAAATGTTCAAGGAGGGAGTCGCCGACGGTCCGGTGACGAAATGGTATCCGGACGGCATCTTGCGCTCGGAAGGAACGGCCGCGGCCGGAAAACTGGAGGGCGTGTTTCGCCGCTGGCATCCGAATGGCGTTCTCGCCGAAGAAATCGCCCTGCGCGAAGGCCAGCCGCACGGCCCGGCCCGGTCTTGGGATGAGCAGGGAGAATTGAAGAAAGAGGTGATGATGGAAGCCGGGCGGATGATCCCAAACGCCAAGTGACGTGGCTGGGGCGTCCCGCCCATCGGCGTCAGGTCGAGGGCTCCATCGCGTCAATTCCAAAGGGAC
>CAZQUC010000031.1:0-18058 GCA_964596095.1 uncultured Enterobacteriaceae bacterium | reverse complement strand
TGGCGCGCTTCCAGCAATGCTCCCGTCGGCGCGGAGCGGGCGTAGTAACCATCGACCACGAAAGAGAGATCTGAAACGGTGCCGTTGTCGAAGAGGCCTCCGGCGAGCAGCACATCACCGGTGGGCAACACGGTGGCGGTGTGGTCCGCGAGCGCGGCGTCCAACGACGGAGCGGTCACGAAGGTCGGGACGCCGGCATGGGCACGGTCCATTAAACCAGCGGTGAGGAGACTCAGCAGGAAAGGGACGAAAAGAAAGTGGTGTTTCCGGTGAGGAGGAAAGGAGATTATTTTCATAATGATGGGATGAGGCCGCTCCACACATTCGAACCGCACATGACGAAACACGTCATGGGAGGGGAGCAAAGGGGGCGTTCTATACACAATTGCACGATCAAATTCAAACTCCGATTTGAGTGCTCCGACCGACCGCTGCGTGGGGAGACGCTTTCACTCGCTCGGAGTGAAAACCCCGCCCGCCTATTGACGGGAGAAGGGTTTTGTGGTTTGGAAGCCTCCCGGAAGAAATGCCTGTCACTTTGAATCATCAACGTGACTGCGCCTTGAGACGGCCGAAGGCGTGATCGGGAGCCGGCGCGAGGGAACGCCACGTCCTTCAAAAGAAATGCCCGGCACTTTGCGGAGCAAGAGACAGCCAAAGAGGACGTTGAGCGGCATCAAAACAAGCGTTTTGCCTCACGAATGCGCTGGGAGAAGTAGAAGGGCCTTCGCTTGGCGTGGGCCACCGCAAGGATGATGACAGTTGCGCTTGCGGGGCAGGAATGGCAAACTGAACCGTATGAGCACGCTGACTTCTTCGTCCCCGCGCCGTCCTGAAGAATTGCGTCCGCTGCTGCACGCGGAAATCGACCGCCTGCCTGACGAACAGTTGGATGTGGTTCATCGTGTCTTGTTGGAGATCGAGTTGCAGCAACTGACGGAGGAACTCGATATGGTGGCGGATGAGGCGCGCGCCGCCGGGAGGCTGACTCCCGAAAGTCTCGCCGCTGTCATCGCGCCGCGTCTCCTTACCGTCCATGACGGTGTGCCTCGACACCAATGTGGTGATGGGCATGTTCGGTTTCCAGGCGCTGTGTCTGCCGCTGCGCCAGGCGTTGCTCGACCGAAAGCTCATCTGGGCGGTTTTCACGGAAATTTTGCTGGAATACGAGGAGGTTGTGGTGCGCGAAATGGGAATCCGGACGGCGGAAAAGATGCGACGTTTCATGGATCTCGTTCATCTGACGCGCGGAGGCGTGCGGTTGGTGTCACCGGCCTTCCGCTTTCGTATCATCACGTCGGACCTGGATGATGATCAATTCGTTGACTGCGCCATCACGGCCCATGCGGACTATGTGGTCACGGAGGACCGGCATTTTCGGACGTTGGCCAGAGCGGGCTACAAGCCGCAGCCGATCACACCCGAGGAGTTCATCCGGCGGCCTCCGCCCCGACCAAACGCTGGCCGACGGCCTCTTGGCAGAAATGTGGACCCTGCCGTGGCCCACCACCACTCCCGGTGGTTACGTGCGGCTGCGCATCGTTCCCTTTTGATTCGAGTGTGGAATGATCGAAAAAACAATTCACAATGGCCGCAAAGGGCGATTTTCATGCATTCCCCTAGGCCAATCGGGTCTAAGGAACTTCGGTTGTGTTGCGTTCGCTCTTTGCCATATTTTGACCAACCCTTGCTTTCCAGCGACATCATTCACCCTATGAAACGGACCACCCTGATTTTTCTTTGCAGCCGACGCGGACTTCGGGCGTCGTGGGCTTCCGTTGTCGCGTTGAGCGCGGCGCTGGTTCTGGCGGTGTCGGCGGCGCCGGTGGATCCTGCGAGCCAGATGATCGACAAGCTGGTCGGCGAAGGGCTGGCCAAGGCCAACCAAAAGCCCAATCCGCCCGCCAGCGACGAGGTCTTTCTGCGCCGCATCTATCTGGATGTGATCGGCCGCGTGCCGACGGCCGAGGAGGCGACGGCCTTTCTCGACGACCGGACGCCGGACAAGCGGGCCAAGCTCATCGACAAGCTGCTGCTGTCGGAGGGCTACGTCAGCCACTGGTTCAATTATTGGGCGGACATCCTGCGCCTCAAATCAAATCTGGTCGATACCAACCAGCCGGGCTTGGGCGATGCCTATGGGGCGTGGATCAAGGAGCAACTCCGCGCCAACACGCCCTACCACAAGATGGTCTATGAGATGCTGACCGCGCAGGGCTACATCTGGGACAACGGGGCCATCGGCTACTACATGCGGGACTCGGGCATGCCGCTCGACAGCATGGCCAATACCTGCCAAGTCTTTCTCGGCACGCGCGTCGCCTGCGCCCAGTGCCACGACCACCCGTTCGACCAATACAAGCAGCGCGATTTTTACGAAATGGCCGCCTACACCGCGGGCATCGATACGCGCGTGAGTTCGCGGCAGATCATCGCCGAGGCCACCGGACGGAAGAAACTCACCAAACGCGAAGCGGCGCAGGTTGTGGATCGCGATGTGGCCGATGTGCTCGACGATCTGCTGGAGCCGCTCAGCTACGGCACCCGCCAGGATCCCAAGAAGGAGCAAAAGCTGCCGTATGATTTCCGTGGCGATCCCAAGAACCCCAGCAAGCGCCAGGGCATGCCCGGCGACGTGGTGAAGCCGCAGCCCGTGTTCAGCCGCGAGAAAATCCGCACCGGACGGGAGATTCTCCACAATTATGCGGGGTGGATGACGAGCGCGGACAATCCGACCTTCACCATCGTCATCGCCAACCGCCTGTGGAAAAGCGCCTTCGGCATCGGTCTCATCGAACCGGTCGATGACATCCGCAAGGCCGATCTCGACCGCCATCAGAACGACGCCACGCGCCTCGCCAGCAATCCCGCGCTCATGGCCTTCCTCACCCAGCACATCAAGGCATGCGGGTATGACATGAAGAAATTCCTCCGCGTCATCTACAACAGCCAGAGCTACCAGCGTGAGGCCACCGCCGAGGAAGTCCTCGTCATTGAGGAATACAAATTCCCCGGCCCCATCATCCGCCGGCTGTCCGCGGAGCAGTTGTGGGATTCCTTTGTGGGCATGGTCATTCCGGCCGCCGACGAGCGCAAAAACACTTCCGGCTACATCGCCCAACTCGCCAAAATGAAGGAGCGGGCCGACGCCTTGCAGGAAAAATTGAAGGAAGGCAACGGCAAGGCGCTGCTCGCCTACGCCACCGCCCTGGCCAAGGTGGAGAAGGAAATCAACATGAAGCAGGCGCCGTTCCGCGAGCAGATCGCCAAGGGCCGCGAAAAGGGCGACGACGATCTGGTGGCGGAAGCCCAGGAGCAGATCGACAAGCTGGAGGAGGCGCGGTTCGATGCCCGCAAAAAGGTCGTGGACGAGCAAAGCGCGAAAAACGCCAAAGCCGCCACGCCCTTCGGCAAGCCCGTGCCCGTCATGAACGGCGGCATGATGAAAACCGAGGAGGCCGCCACGCCGGTGGATGACTCCCGCTGGGCCGATTACGGCAAAGAGTGGCTGCGGGCCGCCGAGTTGCCCTCGCCCGCGCCGACCAACCACTTCCTGCGCGAATTCGGCCAGTCCGAGCGCGACATCATCCAGAACGCCAGCACCGATTCCTCCGTCACCCAGGCGCTCAACATGCTCAACGGTTCGCTTTTTGACAAACTGACCGGTGAGAAGACCAGGCTCGGCCAGATTTTCAAAGGCGCGCAAACGGTGGATGAAAAGCGTGACCAGCTCTTCCTCACCATCCTCGGCCGTCGTCCCACCGCGCGTGACACGGAGATCGTCGCCAAGCACCTCCAGGCGGCGGGCGATGCCCGGGCGGGCCTCCGCACCGTGGCGTGGGCGCTCCTCAACACCCGTGAATTCACCTTCGTCAAATAACGTCGCCCCGCGCGGCGTTTCACCCGCATTCCTGATCCTGCCATGAACGATCTTTTCCTCAAAGCCGACGATCTCACCCGCCGCCACTTCCTCGCCCGCGCGACGAAGACCTTCCTCGGCGTCAGCGTCCTCACGCCGCTCCTCGCCCGCGCCGCCGATCCCGTCAGGGGCAAAGGCCCGTCCGGCGCCTATGGCGGCCTGATGCGCAAGCCCACCGCGCGCAACGTCATTTACCTCTATATGTCCGGCGGCATGACGCACGTGGACACGCTGGACCCGAAGACCGGCGACGTGGCCGGCCCGGTCAAGGCCATCCCCACCGCGGCCGACGGCATCATGCTTTCCGAGTATCTGCCCGGTCTGGCGAAGCAGACAGGCAAGATCGCCTTGGTCCGCGGCATCAGCACCACGCAGGGCGCGCACGAGCAGGGCAATTATTACATGCACACCAGCTACACCATGCGCGGCACCATCAGCCACCCCGGCTTGGGCGCATGGATTCAGAAGCACGAGGGCAAGACCAACCGCACCCTGCCCGGCAGCGTGCGCATCGGCGGCGGCGCGAACGGCGGCGGCGCGGGGTTCATGGAGGCCAAATACGCCCCGCTCGTGCTCGGCAGCGCGTATGACGGCGTGCGCAACAGCCGCATGAACGTCGGCGAAAAGGAATTCAACGAGCGCTTGATGCTCGCCCAGCAGTTCGACGAGACCTTCCACCAGAAATACAACCAGAAGAACGTCCGCGCCTACAAGGACATGTATGACGACGCCCTGCGCCTGATGAAGAGCGAGGATCTCGCCGCCTTCGACCTCGGCCGCGAGCCCAAACCCGTCCGCGACGCTTACGGCGACAACGGCTTCGGCCAGGGCTGCCTGCTCGCCCGCCGCTTGGTCGAGCACGATGTCCGCTATGTCGAGGTCACCCTCGGCGGATGGGATACCCACGCCAACAACTTCACCTCCGTCCAGCGCCTGACGCGCAATCTGGACCAGGCCGTGAGCACGCTGCTCATCGACCTCGAGCGCCGCGGCTTGCTGGAGGAAACCATCGTCGTGCTCGCCACCGAATTCGGCCGCACGCCGCTCATCAACGACGATGACGGCCGCGACCACTTCCCGCAGGCCTTCTCCGGCTTCATGGCCGGGGGCGGCATCAAGGGCGGCATCGTTCACGGCCGGACGGACGAGCGCGCCGAAAACGTCATCGAAGGCAAAGTGTCCGTGCCGGATTTCAATGCCACCGTGGCCCATGCCCTCGGGCTGCCGCTCCAGCAGGTCGTCTATTCGCCCTCGAAGCGGCCGTTCACTGTCGCCGACAAGGGGACGCCGATCATGCCGCTCTTCGCGTAACCCACGCCGATGATTCCCCGCAGGCAGCGCCCCATCACGCTGACCGGTATCACCACGGCGGCGCTCCTCGCGTCGCCGCTGTGCTGCCGGGCCGCCGAGGCCGAGCCGCTGGACGCGGACGCCGTGTATGGAGCCTTGGATGTGGCCGGCGGACACCTCTTCAATGCCGTCCTCTACCTCCCCACGGGCCTCCTCACCGGCGCGATTCTACTGGAAATCTTCGCCCAGTGGAAGCGCAACCGCGACATCGAGCCCGGCATCCTCTTCCTTCTCTTCAGTGCCGCCGGCGCCGCCGCGGCCTGCGCGCTCTTCGCTTACGCCTTTTCCCCGGCCGGGTTCGAGGCGGCGCGGATCAAGACGTATGTGATGTGGATGGCCGCGGTGGCGGGACTCGCGGCGGTCACGTTTTTCCTCAAACGCACCGCGCGCGACCAGCGCTTGTTCAGCTTCCGGCCGCTGCCCGAGCTGGCCGGCCGCGTGACTCCGGCGCGCTACAGCGGCCAAAAACTGCTGCTCCTCGGCTACCGCGCGCTGCTCGGCGTGGCGTGGGTCATTTCGCTGGCGGGCTTGAGCGTCATGCCGCTCACCCACGCTCCTGCCAAGCCTCTCGGCCAAGCCTTGCGCAGCACGGTCGATCACGTCGCGCCGCTCTTCGCGTTCGGCTCCAAGAAAGCGCCGGAGACGCGCGAGGGCGCTGAACCCGGCGGTGCGGAGAAAGGCGGCGTCGACGCTGCGGAAGCCGGAACGGCCGCCGCCGACGGCTCGCGCCCCGCGCCGCAGTTGGCCGAACTCATCGCCGCGTCCATCGCCAATGCGCCGGCGCCGGGCCACCCATCCGCGACCCCGGCTCCGGAGCCGCCTTCCGTTGCTGAGGCCGCTTCCGCTTTGGAAGCGCCGCCCGCCATGGCGCAAACGGAAGCCACCCCGCCTCCGGAAACGCCGCCTTCATCCGTCGCCGCGTCGGCCACCGTTCCAGCCCTCGCTCCCGCTGCCCGTGGTCCGGTTCCCAAACTGGACCGCAATTTTTTTGCCACCCGTATTAAACCCATTCTCGACTCCAAATGCGCGAGCTGCCACGGCGCGAAAAGCACCAAGGGCAATCTGAGGCTGGACGGCATCGCCAACGTCCGGGCCGGCGTCAAAGGCCAGCCCGTGGTGGTGGGGGGGGATCTGGAATTAAGCTCCCTTTACCAGCGGCTGATCACCCCCGATGACGAAGATCTCATGCCCCCGCGCGACAAGGGCGGCCCCTTGCCGCCCGCGATGATCCAGGCCGTCAAAGCCTGGATCCAGGCCGGCGCCGATTACGGCGACGGCGTCTCCGCCGCGACCAAACCCGTGCTCACCGCCCAGCCCGGCGGCCGGATCGAGGAAGAACTCAGCAAGAAACTCCCCCCGCCGCCGGAAGCGCTGCTTCTCCGCCTGACCGAAGCCGGCGGCGTGGTGCGTCCGCTGTCCGCCAACGGCGCGCTCCTCGATCTCAACCTCAGCCACCTCGAAGGCGGCCCCGATCTCGCGGCCCTCGCGCCCATTGCGAAGAACATCCACACCCTCGACCTCACGCGCACCCGCCTGTCGGACGACGCTCTCACGCCGCTGGCCGCCATGACCCATCTCACCCGCCTCGACCTCAAGCGGAACCCCACGCTCGGCGACGGCGCGCTCGTCCATCTCAAAAATCTCGCTCACCTGGAATATCTCAACCTCTACGGCACCAAGGTCGGCGATGCCGGTCTCGAGCATCTCGCCGGCTTGAAAAAACTCCGCAATCTCTACCTCTTCGAGACCGAATGCACCGCCGACGGCGCCGACCGTCTCCGCGCCGCCCTGCCCCAGGTCGTCATCAACCTCGGCCAATAAGCCTCAACATCGAAAGAGGAACCGCGGATTGCCAATGAGGCATGCCATGACGGCCGCCGGGACCGCGGCAGTTTGCGCGGCCCGGCTTTACGACAGCCCGTCGTTCGGTGGCCGCACCGTGTCTGGGACGAGAACAACCAGATCCTCGATCTCAACACATGGCTCCCCGCCGACAGCGGCTGGCTGCTTTTATTTCGGCACGGTGTGAGGTCGCGCGACGGAGGGAACCGCGCGAGCGGGGATTGACCGCGCGGCTTTCGAGGGGAAAGAGTCGTAGGGACTCTCCGAGCCGGTGTTCCGGCCGGCGGCTCGCCACGCCTTCCCCTCACGACATTCCAAAACCCGGCGCGGCTCTCCAAGCCGCGCGCCATCTTCATTGCACCCCCATGTTATTCCTCGGCCTCGATTCCGGCACCCAAAGCACCAAAGGCGTCGTCCTCGACACGGACACGGGCGAGATCGTCGCCCACGCCTCCGCCACTTACGAACTCATCGAAGGCCTGCCGCCCGGCCATCTGGAGCAGCACCCCGCGGACTGGACCCGCGCGGTGGATGAGATCGTCGCCGCCTGCGTGGCGCAATTGGGCGAGCGGAAACACGACCTCGCCGGCATCGGCGTCAGCGGGCAACAGCACGGCCTGGTCCCGTTGGATGCCCGCGACGAGGTGGTCCGCCCCGCCAAGCTCTGGTGCGATACTTCGACCGCCGCCGAGTGCGACGAATTGGCGGCACGTTTCGGCGGCGCGGCCGGGTTGATCGCGCGGGCCGGCAATGCCATCCCGCCCGGCTTCACCGCTCCCAAGTTGCTGTGGCTAAAACATCACGAGCCGGAGCATTTCGCCCGCACCGTCACCGCCCTGCTGCCGCACGATTATCTGAATTTCCACCTCACCGGCGTGAAGCGCATGGAATACGGCGATGCCTCCGGCACCGGCCTGCTCGACGTGCGCACGCGGCAGTGGCGGCGCGAACTGCTCGACGCCATCGACCCGCGCGTGGCCGACATGCTGCCCGAGGTCGGCTCCAGCCTGGAAAAACACGGCGGGCTGCGCGAGGAGCTGCGCGCGCGCTGGGGGCTGCGTGAGGGTGTGGTCGTCTCGGCCGGGGGCGGCGACAACATGATGGGCGCCATCGGCACTGGCAACACGCGCGCCGGCCTCGTCACCGCCAGCCTCGGCACTTCCGGCACGCTTTACGCCACCGCCGACACTCCCGTCATCGACGCGCGCGGCGAGGTCGCCGCCTTCTGCTCCAGCACCGATCAATGGCTGCCGCTGGTTTGCACGATGAATGTCACCGTGCTCACCGAGCATGTGCGGCGGATGTTCGGCTGGAGCCGCGCGGAAATGGAAGCGGCCGTCGCCGCCGCCCCCGCGGGCGCGGACGGGCTGCTTTTCCTGCCCTTTCTCAACGGCGAGCGCACGCCGAACCTGCCCTCCGGCCGCGGCGTGCTGCACGGGATGCGCCCCGACAACCTCACGCCGCCGCATCTCGCGCGCGCCGCCGTTGAGGGCGTCACCATCGGCCTCGCCTATGGCCTGCGGCGTTTCACCGAACTCGGCGTCATCCCGGCGGAAATCCGCCTCACCGGCGGCGGCAGCCAAAGCCCCGTCTGGCGGCAGATTTGCGCGGATGTCTTCGGCGTGCCGGTCGTGGGGCTGCAGAGCGCGGAAGGGGCCGCGCTCGGCGCCGCGCTCCAGGCCGCCTTCGTCCACGCCCGTGACACCGCCGCCGCCGTCACCCTCGACGACCTCGCCACCCGCATCGCCACCCTCGACGAATCCACCCGCTGCCTCCCCGATCCCGCCGCCCACGCGCTTTACGCCGGGTTGCTCGACCATTTCCTCAAACTCACCGGCGACCTGCATGGCGCGGGGTGGTTGTGAGGCGGCGAACCCGCGCGAGAGCCACCTCTCCTGGAATGAGCGCCACCTCACCGGACTCGACCTGCGCCATCCGCCGGCGAACCTCCGCGATTTGGGTGGCGGTGATATCCGGCGGAATATCTTGAGCAAGACTCTCCACGAGGCGGTCCGCAAGTTCCGCCCGCTCCGGGATGGAGAGTTGCGCCGCCTTTTCAAGGATATGAGCAACGGCTTGAGTCATAGCGTAAAATACAAGCTGTTTGGACGCGGGCAAGCCGTGTCGGCCTTCGTTGTTTCTTTTCCCTGTGAGGAAATTTTATAGCGCGGCGAAAGCACCGCCCTCCAGTGATTCCACCGAGGGTGTCGGAACAATCTCCGGCGGCTCGCAGGTTTCCTCCGGCGTGCCGAGCCAGAGATCTTCCAAGTCGTCGTAGGTTACTTTGGTGGCAGGGGGCCAGAATTCGTGGCGGAGGATGGCGGCGCCGATGCCTTCGGCGCAGGCGACGGCGGCGTCGAGCACGGCCGGGGTGAGGTCGGGCCAGGTTTCGATTTTGATGGTGCTTAGGTCCTGGGAGAGATTGAAATACGCGGCATGGTAAGCGCCGTCGCCGGACAGGCCGTATTTGGCAGCCATGAGATCGCGGAGGGCCGCGCCGTAGAGCGGAAGTTGCAGGCCGGCCCACCACCGCGCGGGAGGGCCGCTCTCGCCGGCGGGGTATGCGCGCCATGCGGGGCCGTCGGGATCTCCGGCTTTGGTGGTATGGTGGTCGTGCGGATTCTTCGGTTTGGCCGAGGTCTTGTAATCGACGATCCGCCAGGCGCCGAGGCGTTCGTTGATTTCCAGGCGATCCACTTGGCCGCGAATCTCCACGCCGCCGAGCCCGAAGGGCGCGCCGCGCAGCACGCTGAGTTTTTTCTCCACCTCGGCGATGACCCAGCCGTTGCGGCAGGTTTCGGCCTGCACGGCGGCGGCGGCGCGCAGGCGTTGGCGAGCGGCTTCGATCTGCAGGAGTAGCGAGAGCGGCTGGCGCGGCCCGAATTGTTCGGCGACCGCGCGGTCGAGTCCGGCCAGCAGGCAGGCGCGGATTTTTTCCTCGTTGGTGCTGCGGCGGATGCTTTCGTCCGCGGCGAAGAACTCGAACGCGCTGTGGCACAAGGTGCCGAAATCCCGCGCATCCAGCTCCTGCCGCGTGGGATCGACGGGCCGCATCCGGAGGATGTGTTTGAGGAAAAAGCGGAACGGGCACGCGAGGTAATCGGAGAAACTGGTCACGCTCAACGCGGCGGGGGTGGCGTGGGCGGTGTCGGCGCGGGGGCGCAATTTCCAGGCCGGACGGGCAGGCGGGCGTGGGGGCGCGGACGGCTCCGCGAACAGGAGGCGCACGCGGTCGGCGAGCGCGTCATCGGGGCAGCGAAAGAGCAGGCGCGAGGGGCGCAGGGCTTCCTCGCCCGCGCCGGTCTGGCCGAAGAGCAGATCGACGCGGCCCGTCGCGCGGCGGGAGCGGAGCAGGGCCGTCAGCAAAAAGGCGTCGCGGGCCTCGCGGGTGGCATGGCTGCGAAGGCCGAGCGTTTCCCGCAGACTGTCGGGCAGGAAGGGATCGGGCGCGGGCGCGGCGGGGAGGAAGGCGTCGTTGGCCCCCGCGAGCACGAGGTGCGGCGCGTCTTGCCACGGTAGTTCGAGCCACCCGAGCAAGGCAAGGGCGTCCGGCTCGCGGCGGGGCGGCAGATGCTCGCGGCCGAGCAGCAGCAGGAGCAGCGCCAGCTGATCGGCGCGGGAAGCTTCCGGCAGGCCGGCATGGATTTCCACGGCCCACTCGGCCGCGCGACCGGCGAGCGTCATCCATCCCGTGTCGCTTTCGGAGTCGCTGGAAAACGGGCGGCCGGCCATCACCCAGCCCAGCCAGGCCGCCAACGCCTCGGGCAACGGGACGCGCGCAAATTCCCGGCGGCGGTGGAGCACGGTGCGCGCTATCGCGGCCAGCGCGGCCTCGTTCCGGGCCTGGATGACCCGCGGGTCGGTGGGACGGTCGTTTTCTTCGGCGGTGGCCTCCGGCAGGTCTGACGGCTCCGGCGTGAGCGCGGCCAGGCGCGGCACGTCTTCCAGCGTCTCCGGCAGATGCCGGGCGTGAAATTCATCCGCGATGGCCAACAGCGAGGTGGATGCCCCCAAGGCCGATCTCACCGGCGGCTGGCGCAGCAGGCGGATGAAGGACGGCCAATCGCCCGCGCGTGCGACGTCGAGCCACGCCGTCAGCAATTTCACCAATGGATGCGCGGCGGCCGGCGTGCCCTCGGGCCGGAAGGCCGCGTGACCGGCGGCGGCGAGCGCGCGCTCCACGGGCGCGGACAACGCGGGATCCACGAGGCCGAGCAGCAGCGTGGCGGCGGGAGCTTCATGCGCGGGGAGAAACCCCGCGATGGCGTCCGCCTGCGCGGCGGGATCGGCCAGCGGATGCACTCGCACCGTCACCGGCCAGTCGATGGTCCGCGCCCGCCACGCGTCACGCGTCGGACGGCCCCAGGCATCGAAGGCGTCCGCTTCTTCCGCCGGCGTCCAGACCAGGATGTCGAGCGCCGGCGGCGGCCCGTCCGCGGCCACTTGGTCCGTCGCCCATCGTGCCACCAGATCCAGCGCCAGCGGCAACGGATCGGGCACGGCTGCGAGCACCACGCGCGTCACTTCCTCCCACGGCCAACACAGCGGCGCCTCGCGCGCGTCGAGAGTCACCGTGTGAAAATCCCGCCTTCCGCGACGCGCCAGCTCGCGCGTGAAGGCCGCCTCCATCGTGGCGAGCTGCCGCCAGCGCCGCGGCTCCGGCACATCGTCGCGGCGGCCGCAGGCCTCGAAGGTCAGCCCGCCCTCGGCGAGCGCGGCGCGGGTGTGTTGCAGGGTTTGCGCCACCGTCATCGCCCAGCCCGCCTCGGCCGCGGGCGGCGGCACGGGGAAGACCGCGTCCCATTCCTCCAGCCGCGCGGTCGTCAGCACGGTGATCCATGCGGCCAGCGCCTCCGCCTCACTGGCGAGACGCCAGGCGGGCTCGAGACACGCCGCGACCAGCGCCTCGGGCGTGAGCACCACCGGCGCCAGCACCCCCGTGTCGCCGGCGGCCGCGGCCAGTGCCGCGCGCAATCGCCGGCCCGCATCCTGCGTGGGAACCAGCACGAGCGTCGTGCCCAGGTCGAGCGGCCCCTCGCCCCGGCCGCGGGTCAGGAAATCCGTCACCGCCGGCAATAACGGACCGTCCCATCCCAAAAAGTGACGGGTGGCGACAGGCGGCGGCAGCGGGGTCTCGGGTTCGGTCACGCATCGAACGTGACAAATTATGAGCGGAATAACAGCCGGGAATCGGAAAGAAAGCATTTCCCATTTCCGGCCCGCGACGCATGATCACCTCCCATGAAATGCCATCGTTTGCCGGGCCGCTGGCGCGGGTTTTTGTTGGGCGGCCTCCTCGTCCCTTTCGTTTCCGCCGTGGCGATCGCCGAAGAGACGCCGCCACCGGCCGCCACCCAAGAAGCCAAGGAAACCACAGAAGCGGAGACCGCCCCGGCGTTCACCATCACCCTGGATTATTCCGCGGCGCCGGAGTGCCAGGGCTTCGCAGAAAAGGCCAAGGCGCTGTGTGAGGAGTGGTATCCGAAGATCAACACCTACCTCTTCGGCCCCGACGAGGAGCTGCCCCGGAAGGAGGTGACGCTGGTCTTCCGGCCGATGGATGGCGTGGCCCACGCCGCGGGCGCGCGCATCCACATTTCCGCCGAATGGGTGACGAAAAAAGCGCCGGACGATTACGGCATGGTCATCCACGAACTCACGCATGTCGTGCAGTCCTATCCGCGCCGCAGCGGCACCTTCTGGGTCACCGAAGGCATCGCCGATTACGTGCGCGAGTTCGTCTTCGAGCCCGGCAAGCGCCGGCTGCGGGTCAACCCCGTGCGTGATCATTACAAGAAAGGCTACACCACGTCCGCCGTCTTCCTCGCCTGGCTGGAGAAGCACAAAAACAAAGACATCATCCGCTTGCTGAACCAGGCCTCGCGCGACCGGACCTACACCGACGAGATCTTCGAAAAACTCACCGGCAAATCCGCCGACGCCCTCTGGGAGGAATTCGCCGCCGCCCCGCCCGCCGACCGTGAAGGCCCGCGCCAGCCCGAACCGGAGCCCGAACCCGCGCCCGCGGCGAAGGAAGGATAACGCCCTGCCGGCCGTATCCCGGCCCGACGAAGAATCAACGCTCCACCCGATCCAGCCGCGCGCACAGCGCTTGGAAAAGATAGCGCAACTCCCCGCGCACTTCGGAGGGATCGTTGACGGTGTCCCGCACCAGGCTTTCAACGTGCAGCCGCAGCCGGCCTTTGAGTTCGCGCAGGTCGCGATACACGCGCTCCATGCTGCCCCCTGTTTCGCCGGCGAGGCGCGCATACAGGGCGGGAGTGCCCGCCGTGTCCAGATAAGGGGCCAGCGAGGCGAAGAGGCGTGCTTTCTCCGGAGCGCCGCTGTAATCATGCCGCAATCGCCGCCAGGCCTGGTGAAAAATCTCCCGCGCCCAGAGGTGATCGAACCACGCCTCGGCGGCCTGGAAAGAAGCCACGACGGGCTCCACCGCCTCCAGCGGCAGATGCGCGACGCGGGTTCCGCGTTTGACGGCTCGGCCCCGCCGGCGCCATTGGCTCAAAAATAGTTGCAGATCTTTCAGCAAAAAGGCGCGGAATTTCCCCCGGTTCGGCGCGGCCTTCGCCCAATAGCGCCGTTGGAGCAGGTCGTGGAGATATTCCTGCACCACATCTTCGGAAGCGCCGGGCGATGGGAGATGCCGCTCCACATAACCGAGCAACGGCCGCCGGTAGAGCGCGCACAATTCATTCAAGGCCGCCTCCGCCTCTTTGTCGCCTCGCGCTTGGACAATCAGACTCCACCGGGTGGTGGGGAAAAAATTGGTTTTGACGATTGGTTTGCCGAGAGACATAAGGCGTTACTTGCCGAAAGTAAGAAGCTTGCCCCTGTGGACAAGCATTTTCCGGATGGAAATGAATCCCCCGTTGTCGCCCTCGCCGGTGAACCGACCCGCCGTATGAACTCGTTGCCTGCCACCTGCCCCACCTGTGGCGCGCCGCTCCCTCCCGAAGCGCCGGGAGGCTGGTGCCCGCGTTGTCTGGGTCGGGAAGTCTTCGGCCTTGAGGTCGGGGAGGAACCTTCGGCGGAAGACACCACGCCCGGCTCGCCCTCCGCGCCGCCCGACGCCACGAGCGCGGACTTCCCCTTCGACCAACTCGAAAAAATCGGCGAAGGCGCGTTTGCCGTGGTCTATCGCGCCGAACAATGGTTCCCGGTCAGCCGGCCCGTGGCGGTCAAGTTCATCAAGCCCGGCCTCGATTCCGCGGAGATCCTCGCCCGCTTCGAGCTGGAGCGGCAGACGCTCGCCCTCCTGGAGCACCCGCACATCGCGCGGCTGTATGACGCCGGCGCCACCGCGGAAGGACGCCCGTATTTCGTCATGGAACTGGTCGAGGGACCGCCGCTCACCACCTATGGCGACGCGCGCCGGCTCGACCTCCGGGCGCGGCTGGAGTTGTTCATCACCGTATGCGACGCCGTGCAGCACGCCCACCAGAAGGCCGTGCTCCACCGCGATCTCAAGCCACAGCACCTCCTCGTCGCCACCGTGGGCGGCAAGCCCGTGCCCAAAGTCATCGATTTCGGCCTCGCCAAGCCCCTCCAACCGGCCGCCGGCTTTGCGGAGGGATTGACCGCCCGGCACAGCCTGCTGGGCACTCCGCCTTACCTCAGCCCCGAGCAGGCCGCGCGGACGCCGGACATCGACACCCGCAGCGACATTTATTCCCTGGGCGTGATCCTCTTCGAATTCCTCACCGGCCACCCGCCGATCGCCGGCGAGCGTCTGGCGAGGGAGAGCAGGGAGGAAATCCTGCGCGTCATCCGCGAGGAGGAAGCGCCCCGGCCCAGTGCCAGCCTCCGCCCGCGGCCCGGCGAGGAGGCCGCCGCGCGAAAACGGGCCGCCGAACTTCGCGGCGACCTCGATTGGATCATCCTCAAAGCCCTGCGCAAGGATCGCGAGCAACGCTACGCCAGCGCCGAGGCCTTGGCCCGGGACCTTCGCCGCCATCTCGCCCACGAGCCGGTCAGCGCCGGCCCGCCGGGACTCCGTTACCGCTTCGGCAAAACCCTGCGCCGCCATCGCGCGCTCACCGCCACCCTTGCCGCCGCCGTGGCGCTGACCGTGGCCTTTTTCACCTGGCACGGCTGGGTGCAGCGCGACACCAACCGGCAATTGCGCGCCGCGCTGGAGGAGGCGCTCGCCCTACGGTCATTTCTGCTCTTCGACCTGCGCTATGAATTCGACCGCACCGGCCGCGAGGACGTGCTGCAAATGTCCGTCGAACAAGCGGAGGCGTTTTCCCCTCCGCAGGGGCTGCCCGCCTCCCCATCCCGCCCGGAGTTCGATCCCCGGCGTTTCCAAGCCCTGACGCGGCATCTGCACGGACAAGCGGCCGCCTTTCGGGATCAATGGGCCGTCGCCCGCCAGTCCTTCGAGCGCGAGGCGGAACTGAACCGGGAATTGTGGCGGGATTACCCCCGGAACCGGCGGATCGCGCTCGACTTGGTGGCCGGTCATTCCAGCCTGGCCGGATCGTTGTTGCGCCTGGAGGAGCCGTCCGCCGCCCGCCGCTTGCTGGAGGAATTGGAGCCGGCCCTCCCCTTGCTGGGCGCGGTGCCCGGCGTGTCCGAAGCCCTCGCGGCGGGCCATCGCGTGATCGTGCTCACCACCTTGGTCCGCGCCTGCCGCGAGAGCGGCGATTCCGAGGCCGCCCATGCCGCGCTCGTTCGGGCCCAGGCTGCGGCGGAAGCCTATCGTCAGGCCGCCGGCCCATCCTCCAATGTGCGGCTGCTTCTGGAACCCGAGTCTGAAGAGGCGCGCCTCGCCCTCATGGATGGCCAGACTGGGATCGCCCTCACGATCCTCGACCGCGTGCAGGAAACCTTGCACGCCGCTCTCACTTTCGCGTCTGCCGCTTCCGGAGAACAGCGGGCGCTGCAAAGAACCCTTATCTTGTGTTATCACGACCGCCTGCGCATCTACCTCCGGCAACGGGAACTCGAAGAGGCGCAGCAGGTATTTGCCGCCGCGGCGTCCCTGCTCGAAACCCTGCGCCAGCAAAGCGGGGAAGAACTTTCGCTGTGGCGGGAACGCTTGATGGCGCGCGCCGGCCACGATCTCGCGGATGCCTTGCTCCGCCAGCACAAGGTCGTGCAGGCCGAAGAGGTCCTTGGTCGTTCGGCCCGCCTGTTGCAACTCAATGTGGCCCGGCCCAGCGGTGTCACCGCCCCCAGCGCGGATCTTGGCCGGCAGCAATGGCTCATCGCCCGACAGCGGCGGATGCAGCGGAAACCGGACCTGGCATTTGTCGCCTTTCAGCGCGCTTACCACACCACCCGGCGGGCTACCGAGGAAGCCCCCCACGATCCCCGCTGGCAACTCGACCTCGCGGAGCGCACCCTGGATTATGGGAAGTCTTGGCGGGAATCCCCACACCTCGTCGCGCAGTCACCGGAAAAACCGGACTCCTTGTATGCCGAAGCCATCGCCATCATCGAAGCCGTTCTCACGCGTCCCGACCTCGCTCCCGAACAACGCGACAGGGCGGTCGAACTCCTGGCCCGCGCTCACAGACTCTCTGGCAGCCAGCCGTCGCCGCCGGATGGGTAAGATAGTGAAGATAATACGGCGATAAAATAACGAGTGTCTGAGGAGAGGAATGTGATGCGGGGCCGGAGACCCGGCGGGCGGGCGGCCAGGATGGCCGCATCACCGGGGACTTCCCGTTCCACTCCCGCGCCGCGCGGATTCCGGGCTGCAACCCGCAATCCGACAAAAATTTTCGCCTTTTTTCACCGGATTTTTCAAAAAACGTCTTGGCAAGGATGAAGCGTCTTCATCCCGAGTTCCTCCGCCAGGGGGGCCGTCAGTCTTCCCTTCCGGGACCGGGTCATGCCGAGGGATGGGGCGTTTCGCCTTTCTTGCGAACGATCCATGCACCCTGTTGTCACCCCACGTCCCATGCCCACCGATGCCACGTCTTCTCCGTTCCATCCGGATTCCCCGCCACCGGAGCCGCCGCCGGCCTGGCTCCCGCTCCGCCGCCTCGGCCTGACCCGCCGCGAAAGCGAAGTCCTCTGGTGGATCAGCCAGGGCAAACGCGATCGCGAGATCGCCCTCATCCTCGGCCTCAGCCACCGCACCATCCACTGTCACGTCGGCAGCGTCCTTAAAAAGTTCGGTGTGGAGACCCGCACCGCCGCCCTCGCCCGGCTCTTCGAGCTGCTGATTTCTCCCGAAGAATGATCGATGGTGGACGGGATTGGACAGGGGCATGGGGATACTGATTATTGGCTGCAAGCCAATGCCACAAGCCGGCGGCCGGGATGGCCACCCTAACCTGCTTCACGGCCACCCGGTTCGGTTCCGCTTGGCGCAAAATTAGGTAATCCTACGGATTTCGTTTCCTGCATTTCCGATAAGCTCTCGCCCGTCCATCGGACTCAGATGCCTATGTTCGGGAACTACCTTTTATCCCCTCGCCGATCGACTCCCAAGGTCCCCCGGCTTTCCCTCTCTCTTCTTTGGATGAAGGCGGGCGCGCTGCTCTGGCTCCTGGTGGCCGCGCTCGCGCCGGCCCAAACCGAAACCTCGGGCGACATCCTCAGTTTCCGGTTCGAGGATGACCAGGCCATCGTCGAATTCGCCGACCGGCCCGGCGAATATTACATCCTTGAGGAAAGCGTTGATTATTTGGAGTGGAGGCCGGCCGATGCCAGCCTCGGCCACCTGCCCCTCGGCGCCGTGCTCGAACCCGAGGCCCCGCGCCGCTTCTTCCGCGTTCGCCCTTACAGCCAGTTCGCGCCTCTCGATACCGATGGCGATGGCATTGATGATGTTTACGAATTGAACAACCCTCACCTCAATCCCTTGGACCCCACCGATGGCTCCAAGCTCGCCCCCGGCGGCGGCGGCCTCACCAACTTCCAGTATTATCAAAGCCTCTTCGGCATCACCAGCTACAAAATCCTCCAGCGCGAGGG